>SOHS01000109.1 GCA_004377135.1 Dehalococcoidia bacterium
CTGTCCGTAAGAATAGATGCTCGCAGGATTGCCAAAGGCATCGGTAAAAAAAGGCAGCATGACCTTTACTACTTCAGGACGAGTGGGCGTGGTGGCAGCATGGTCAAGATATATCCTGTGCATTTAACCCTCTACAATATCTCCGCCAACAGGATCAACTCTTACCCCTTTGCCAGTCACCCAGGCAATTCCACGCTCGATATCTTCTCCTTCCCCCTCCAGTTCAAGAACTACCCAGCCCTTATCGCCACTTACATCAGCCCGTCGGATATTGGTCACTATCTTGAACTGTTGACTAAGGTTGTAAATGATGGGCTCCTTAATCAATTCCGGTGGAAAGGTAAACATTACCTGTTTCTTTGTCATCTCAGCCTCCTTCATTTAGTTGGAATTAGTATAACACGGTGGATGTCTGGTCGCCTTAAGCTTACACTCCAAGCACCTCCACAAATGATTCAAGGCTGGGCTGGATAGCAAAGGGTCGAACAATGTCTGAAATTATATCCTGTGTCCTCGGTCCTGCCCCGGTAATTACAGCTACCGTAAGCTCATCCCTCTTAATCGCTCCTGAAGCTGTCAGTTTCCTTAACGCACCTACTACCACTCCACCCACCGCCTCAGCAAAGATGCCCTCAGTTTGGGCGAGTAGCTTCATCCCATCGATAATTTCCTCATCGGTGACGGCACAGGCACCACCTCCCGACTGCCGGGCGACACTCAACGCATAATAGCCATCAGCAGGGTTCCCAATGGCTATGGACTTGGCAATGGTCTCTGATTTTACCGGATGAACATGGTGCACGCCTGCCTCAAAGGCGTTAACGATAGGCGAGCTACCGGAAGCCTGAGTAACATACATATGGGTATTAACCGGCTCGATTAAACCAAGCATGGCTAACTCATCCAGACTTTTCCATATTCGAGTAAAAAGGAGTCCCGAGGCAGCCGGGGCTACCACACAGTCAGGAGTTCGCCACCCCAGTTGCTCCGCCACTTCGTAGCCCAGGGTCTTGCTCCCCTCAGCATAATAAGGTCGGAGATTAATGTTGATGAACCCCCAATTATACCTCTGTGCTAACTGGCTACAGAGGCGGTTGACATCGTCGTAGCTTCCCTTAACAGTCACCAGAACCGGGTTATAGATTGCTATTCCCGTCAGTTTACCTGGTTCTACATCGGAGGGAACGAAAACATAGGACTTTATATTTGCTTTGGCAGCATGAGCCGCCACGCTAGCGGCCAGATTGCCTGTTGAGGCACAAGCCACGGTATCGAATCCAAATTCTCGTGCCTTGGTGATAGCTACCGAGACCACTCGATCCTTGAAGGAGTACGTTGGGTTAAGGCAGTCATTTTTGATATAAAGCTTCTCCAACCCCAGTTCCTGCCCCAGGTTATCAACCTTGACGAGAGGGGTAAATCCCGTGCCAATGTCCACTATATCATCATCGACAGGCAGCAAGTCTCTATAGCGCCACATGCTCGGCGGCCCTTCAGCAATCTTTTCCCGACTTACCACTCTAGCCACGGACTTGTAGTCGTAGCTCACCTCTAACGGACTAAAGCAGAAATCACATAGGTTGCGCGGTTCCAACGGATATTCCCGCCCGCACTTTCGACAGCGCAAGGCTATAGCATAAGACAAATCTTCCTCCTTTAAGCCCACCCAGGCTCAATGGTATCTTGATACGCAGCTATGAGATCAGTGCCTTTCATTGCTATGTTGCCACCGTTAATCTCGTATGGAACTGCTGCTTTGGGAAAATCCACGCACGCTCCCTCAATTCCATTGCCTGTTCTGGCCTTGAAAGTAGTCGCGCACCTATCGCATATCAGAACGGCTTCTTCAAGAGAAAAGCCTATTGACCGGCATGGCGGGCAAACATTTGCCCGGACAGAGATTTCTCCATCCAACACATAGGCCATGAAATTCATATCCTCTCCTTGTGTCTTCACATTAAAGTGGACATTCCAATTATTTTCGACCTCACTTACTGGTATGGACACAGTATCGC
>SOHS01000168.1 GCA_004377135.1 Dehalococcoidia bacterium
CTGGTCGCCATCTCGGTCTGAAGCATTACACGCAATCTGGCAGCTTCCCAAGGGAATAACTTTCTCTGGGTCAGCCTCCAGACCGGTGATGGCTGGCCGATGGTTGGCCAGCATCGTGTCAAGTAGAATCGCCAGTATCACTGCTGCCGCTACGATTACAATAATTACGAGCCATCTTTTTTTATTCATTACTTTCTCTCCTTACAGTCTCTTTCGTTCAAGCCTGTATCCAGGGCGTCATATATATTATCGCTATATCTCTTCACTATACAGCTGAAATCACCTTTATTTCATCTCCCACCACCGTGCCCAGAAAATCGCAGGCGCTTCCGTCTCTCAGCGATACTTCAAGATAGCCGCCGCTGCCCAGAATAGCCATTACCCCTTCATTTTGAGCGTAGTAGTCGCTAATACCTTGAATACGGCGTCCAGCCACCTCAACCAAGACATCCTTTCCGGGCAATTCATTGTTTTTAATATTTGTAATCAAGGTGCCAAAGTGGTCAATATATAAGACCAAGCCAACTAAATTACCATCTGGGTCAAAGGACGGCTTTGGTATAGAGAGAACATGCAGGGACCTAATTTTCTCCCCGAATTCATAAAGGGAAATGCCTAGAGAGAGGCCGGCAGCCACAGGGGCAAAAATATCTCTTCCATGGAAGGTAGGGCTCACTGGATGTCGCCAGAAGCGAGGGTCGGTAATGGCTACAGCTTCAAGGCCTGTCTTAAATACTATCTCCTTGAGGCCGTGAGTATGTTCGGTTAATGAGCGACTTTCAACGAGAAATAAATCATCAATTATATAGCTGAGGATGCCGTTATCGGGGGCGACAAAGAGGGCCGAAGGTGTCTTCACTATTACCCCTTGGCGCTCACTACCTACGCCGGGGTCAACGATAGCCACATGAATTGTTTGCTTAGGGAAGTAGCGATAAGCAATACCAAGTATGAAAGCAGCCTGAAGGATATTCTGCGGCTCGATAGAATGGCTGATGTCTATAATATTAGCTTCGGGGTTAATGCTTAAGATAGCGCCTTTCAAAGCAGCAACATAAGCATCATCATAACCAAAGTCGGTAGTCAGGGTTATTATGGAACTCATCTATAGATATTAAGCCTGAGTAGCAATTAAAATAGCAAAAACGACAATCAGAACAACTAAGATTATGGTCAGCTTGAGAAGGGTGCTTTCTATCCCTCGCCGAGTTCGATACACTGAGTCGGCTTGCCCAAAGATACCCCCTATACCTCCACCGCGTAATTGAAATAGTACAGTGGCAATTAAGGCTATTGATACTAGCATCTCAGCGATAAGAAAATAATTAGCCAATTCATTTCCCTCCTAGCTCCGTTATAATAATCTCTCTCACCAAGCCTGGATTAGCCCTTCCTCTGGTAGCTTTCATGACCTGCCCTATAATAAACGTTAAAGCTTGCTGTTTGCCAGAGGTATAATCTGCTACTGCCCCGGTATTATTGGCCATCACTTGTTTTACCACTTCCATTATTTCACCAGCATCGCTAATCTGGCTGAGTTTCTTCTCTGTTATAATCTCGCCGGCTCCCTTGCCACTGTGAAACATCTCCTCGAACACTGCCTTGGCAGCCGGTCCACTTATAGTGCCATTATCTACCAGGTCCAGTATTTCTGCTAGATGTTTCGGACTTATTTTAACATTTTCAACCTCAGTGTTGGTAGCGTTAAGCAGCCGGCTGAAATCTCCTGAAAGCCAGTTACTAACCGTCTTAGCCTTGCCAGGGTCCATTAGCCTAACGCAGCTTTCAAAATAATCTGCCATGGCCCTGGAGCTAGTCAAAATATTAGCATCGTACATGGACAAGCCATACTGGGTCATAAATCGGTCTCTGCGTGCTTCGGGTAATTCGGGGAGTCTTGCTCTGATTTCCTCTATCCAGGCCCGGTCCAAAACCAGAGGGGGCAAATCAGGTTCGGGAAAATACCGGTAATCATCAGCATACTCTTTGGTTCTCTGTAGCACTGTTATGCTTGCTTCATCTATCCAACCTCTGGTCTCTTGTACCATTTCTCCACCTTCCTCAAGCACCTTTTTTTGTCGACTCGATTCATATTCCATAGCTTGGTAAACTGCTTTGAAGCTATTCATGTTTTTGACTTCCACCTTGGGCAAAAACTCTTTACTGTCCAACGGGCGGATGCTTATGTTGGCATCACACCTAAAGCTTCCTTCCTCCATATTACCGGTGGAGACCCCCAGATAACGCAAGATACTGCGCAACCTGATAAGATAATCCCGAGCTTCCTCGGGGGAACTTATTTCGGGCTCGCTAACAACCTCCAGCAACGGCACCCCTGAGCGATTGACGTCTATCAGACTGTAATCTCCTCTGTGCCACAATTTAGCGGTATCTTCTTCCAGATGCACCCTGGTGATATTGATACTTTTCCCGTTACCATTGCCATAAATAGTCAACCGACCTCCTTTCCCAATGGGAGCATCATACTGGGAAATCTGGTAACCTTTCATCAGGTCAGGGTAAAAGTAGTTCTTGCGGTCGAATTTGGTATACTCGGGGATGGTACAATTTAAAGCCAGGGCGGTCATTACTGTACATTCTATTGCTTTTTCATTGATGACAGGGAGAACGCCGGGCATGCCCAGGCAGATGGGGCAGACGTGGGTATTGGGAAGAGCGCTGGCATAATCCGTACTGCAGCTACAGAACATCTTGCTCTCGGTTAATAGCTGAGTGTGGACCTCCAGGCCGATGACAATCTCATAGGTCATAGCTTTGGCTCAGTATATCAGTGTTATCAGGCAAGAGCAAGGAACAGTTGACTTGACCCATACTCGGGGCATTGCTAGAATTCAATCTGGGGATATAGCTCAGTTGGGAGAGCGCTGCGCTCGCATCGCAGAGGTCGGGGGTTCGAATCCCCCTATCTCCACCAGGAAATTCGGGAAAGCTGGCTTGAGTGCCCTTCGAAAAACCGAGTTAACGAAGGGCCTCTCTGGAGATGTAGTTAAGGATTGTAGTTGACATAAAAATTAGAAAATTCGCGAAAGACCTGCGACACAGTGAAGATTTGGGTAGCGGCATGCCCCTGTAGCTCAGGTGGATAGAGCAGCGGTTTCCTAAACCGCGTGTCGGGCGTTCGAGTCGCCCCAGGGGCACCACACAGACCAACTCTCTTAAATTATTCATACCGTAAAGATGACAAAATGAGGAGTTGTTACCTTCGGACTTAGCGAAGTGCAACAACTTGCCAAATCTGAACCATTACTCGAGATGCTTTAACCACTGCTGGCGGAACTTGTTCAACCTGGGAGAAATGACCGTCTGGCAGTATCCCTGCTCCGGATGTCGAGCAAAATATCCCTGGTGATAGTCTTCCGCAGGATAGAACGTATGCAGGGGAACAATTTGCGTGAGGATGGGTTTCTTCCACAGTTGAGCCGTATTGAGTTCTGCAATAAGCTCCTCGGCAATGGCTTTTTGCTGCTCGCTGTGGTAGAAAATTGCCGAACGATACTGTGTGCCTATATCCGCACCCTGCCGGTTTAATGTCGTTGGGTCATGGATAGAGAAGAAAATCTCCAGGATTTCCCGATACGATATTTTAAAAGGGTTGAAACTTACCTGAACCGCCTCAGCATGTCCAGTTTTACCACTGCAGACCTGCTCGTATGTTGGATTAACAGTGGCGCCACCGGTGTAGCCGGAAACAACTTTCTCAACGCCAGCAACCTCCCTGAAAATCGCTTCGAGACACCAGAAACAACCGCCGGCGAGGGTAGCAACTTCCAATGAGGTTGCCTGGTTCATAATTGACGCTTGGACACGAATTTTAGCGCAAGGCCGTTCATACAATAGCGTTTGCCGGTCGGTGGCGGGCCATCATCAAATACATGCCCCAGGTGTGATCCACAACGGGCACACAGGACTTCCGTTCGCGCCATTACCAGGCTCATATCAGGTTGTTCTACCACGTTCAATGACGAGATTGGCTCATAATAACTAGGCCAGCCCGTCCCCGATTCAAACTTGGTGGAGCTATAAAAAAGGTCAGTGCCACAGCGTACACACTGGGAGATACCCGGTTCGTGGAAAGTATTGTAAGTGCATGTACCCGGAGTTTCCGTTCCCTTCTTGGTAGTGATTTCATATTGCTCCTCGGTCAGTAACTTCTTCCAGTCCGCATCCGACTTCTCTATTTTCTCTACCGTCACCACCTTGTTTTGTCTGGCATCATAAATCTGTAAGGTTGTAATCTCGGCACCTCCTTCTAATTATTATAAATTAAATATATCTTCTCAGCATGTGCAAACATCATATGGATAAAAAAAAGCCGCATATTTTTAAACCGCATGTCGGGCGTTCGAGTCACCCCAGGGGCATTTTTTGATATAATTACACTGATTCAGGGGTGTAGCTCAGTTGGCTAGAGCAGCGGTCTCCAAAACCGCAGGTCGCGGGTTCGAGTCCTGCCACCCCTGCCAGGCCGAGGTGGTGGAATAGGTAGACACGCCATCTTGAGGGGGTGGTGGGCGTAAGCCCGTGGGAGTTCAAATCTCCCCCTCGGCACCAAGATTAGATTGCGGAAACCGAGAAAAGACGGTAAAATTTACTCAGAGCGGAAGTAGTTCAGCGGTAGAACGCTTCCTTGCCAAGGAAGAGGTCGCGGGTTCGAATCCCGTCTTCCGCTCCACTAAATCTGGTAGTTGCGGCGGTGTAGCCAAGAGGTTAAGGCAGGGGTCTGCAAAACCCCGATACGGCGGTTCGAATCCGCCCGCCGCCTTCTTGACTTACCAATTATCATGCCGAGGTGGCGGAATGGTAGACGCGGCGGACTTAAAATCCGCTTCCTGCAAGGGAGTGTGGGTTCGAGTCCCTCCCTCGGCAGTAAACTAACCACATAAAAATTCAAAAATCAAAGGTCAAAAAGAAGTAGTTTTGGCGTTTTTGCGTTTGGGCATTTGAATTTTGACATTTGGGCTTATTTGAGGCAATGACACCCCATCCTGTCACTGTGAAGCACAGCAGTGCCGAGGCAATCTTATGGGGATTCTTCGCTCGGCTCAGAATGACAAAGGACGAAAGAGCTCAGAATGACAGGAAGAGTGAAAGGCTTGCATAGATAGTACCATTCTCTTATTGACTTCTGAAATAGTGCGAATTATACTTTTCTAAGCATGTGAACGGAGGCAAGGCATGGCAAAAGTTGATAAAGAAGTAGAAGCAAGAGAAGCCCCCAAAGCTGTAAGCGGCGTGAGGGAAGATGAGAGAGAGATGAAATTGGTGGGTGCAATGCTGGAGGCGAAGATCGTTGATGTTAAGCCCCAGCTTGATTTCACCACTGAACTGGGCTTCATCTATCCAGTCGTTGAGCAATCAGTAAATGCCAAAGGCAAGGAAGCAGTAGCAATTGTGGAATCCCTGACTGATAAGGGTATATTGAAAAGGAGCTTCTTTGACAGGCTCCTCCTTTGTGCCCGGTGCCAGTCAATAAATTTAAGACCAAGCACCCACTGCCCTAAATGCAGCTCAGGAGATATTGTCCGGGGCAGAATCCTCGAGCACATGGCCTGCGGCTATATCGGCGTTGAAGACGAATTTGCAGCCAAGGGTAAATATATATGCCCTCGGTGTAAACTGGAGCTGCGGACTATAGGCGCCGACTATCGGAGCCGGGGGGTGCTGCGCAAGTGCCGTGATTGCAGCGAGGTATTTAACACGCCATTGCTGAAGTGGCGCTGCCTGAAATGTTCTTCGCTTTCGAATGAGGATGAGATTGACGAGGTAAATATCTACGCGTATAGCCTTGATGAATCGAAGAGAAACTGGCTGGAATTTGAACTCCAGCCTAGAGTACAATTCCTTGAATTCTTGAGGCGGCACGGCTATGAAGTAACGGAAAATGCCACAGTTAAAGGAAGGTCGGGTGCGGAACATAGCATAGATATACTGGCTACCAGGGATGACGGCGTCGTTATTCATAGTGTCGCTATCGGGGTTGAGATTGCCCGGGATAAGATAGAACTGGACAGGATATTGGATTTTGATGTCAAAGCCTTCGATAGCGGTATTCACGATAAAGTT
>SOHS01000138.1 GCA_004377135.1 Dehalococcoidia bacterium
TAATTCGGCGTATCTCAAGGGTAAATGGCTAAAGCTTCCAGCCCTGTGGTTTCAGGCAGGTTAAACATCAGATTCATATTTTGCACTGCTTGCCCCGCCCCCCCTTTGACGAGGTTGTCGAGACAGCTAATAACTATAATCTTGTCTGTCTTCGAATCGACAATGGGACAAATAAGGCAAAAGTTAGTTCCCCAGACATGCTTGGTATGAGGAGGCTCGGTTGTTATTTGAACGAATGGGGCACATTTGTAGAACTCCCGGTATATCTGGCTTAAATTTTTTTCAGCATTGGCGTCTCTGAGCAATTTGTCGTCTCTTAATCTCGCATAGCAAGTACTCAGTATACCTCTGGTCATTGGCACCAGGTGAGGCACGAAGGTTATCGAAGGAGAAAATGACGGATTAAGTGCCTTCAATTCCTGTTCTATTTCGGGCAAATGGCGATGTCCCTCAAGTGAGTAAGCACAGATGTCCTCGTTGGCTTCGGAATAATGAGCGGTCAAGCTCAGGGTTCTGCCGGCACCCGAGACGCCTGATTTGCTATCCACCACTATATCAGGATAAATAAGCCCTTCTTTGACTATGGGTGCCAGGGCCAAGAGGGCACAAGTGCTATAGCAACCCGGATTTGCTACCAGTGATGCTGAGGCAATTTCACTTTGATACAACTCGGGTAAGCCGAAAACCGCCTCTTTCAGTAAGTCGGGCGATGGATGAGTAAATCCATACCATTTGGAATATTCGCCAGCGTCCTTTAACCTGAAATCAGCACTGGCATCGACAACCTTGATTCCTTGTTTTAGCAAAGAGGGTACCACATCTACACTGCTTTTATGAGGCATTGCTACGAAGGCGATATCGATTTTGCTATCAAGCTCGGCTTTTATTACATAGTTAGTTGCCATGAAGCTGGGGAAAACATCGCCTAGTTTTTGCCCGGCTGCACTTCTCCCGGTAACAGTTACGAGCTCTGTTCGGGGATGCTGGCAAAGTAAGCGAGCTAGTTCAGCACCAATGTAGCCAGTGACGTTGATTATACCTGCTTTTATTTCTGGCATAGTATGTTTTCTGTATTATACAACATTCTGTGTAATTGAAAGATATTCAGGGCGACAAGGCGACTAAACTCTTAAGCTCACTGTTAGAGCGCCCCATTATGCTAAATTGACATTGGCCGGAACTGAAGTATAGAATCAGCCTAGAATTGACAAGTGTGGCGGCAGAGGGGTGATAACCTTCGGGAAAGTGACGTTTAAAGAGTACTGAAGACAATCAATGTTCGTGGATTATTCTCCAGCAAAAAGAGGTTTCTAGACCATCCGTAATACGCTCAAATAACCATATCGTATTTATCTGGCAAGGAGGGAAAATGGCTAAAGAAGCTAAAACAATCCAGTGTCATCAGTGCAAAGACAACGAGTGTTTGGCGCGGTATCCCCAGGGAATCCCTGAGTATTGCCAGGCACAAAGATTCCTGGATCTAATCGAAGAAAGTAAACGGCAATATCTTGAGCCCGACGCCGACAAGTTCCATTTAGCTGCAGCCAAAGTGCTCAAAAGAGGGGGCTATGATTGGTCCCGAGTCCAGCAGTGCATCGAGTTCGCCAGGGAACTGGGTGCCAAAAAGGTGGGACTGGCTGTATGTGTAGGCTTAATCCGTGAGGGCCGAGAATTTGCCCGCTTTCTGGATAGAGCCGGTTTTCAGGTTATCTCAGTAGCCTGTATGGTAGGTGGTCTGAAACCTCAAGAGACGGGAATACCCGACGAATGGGTAAACCCACTAGGCATAAGCTGTAATCCCATAGTCCAAGCGGAAATTATGAACCAAGAAGGTACAGAACTGAACTTTATATATGGTCTCTGCGTCGGACATGATACTATTTTCATCAGGCGTTCAAAGGCTCCTGTTACCTATGTCGTAGCTAAAGACATGGTCACGGGCAATAATCCAGGCGCTGTTCTCCTGTCTCCATATCATCGCATGAAGCTTGT
>SOHS01000146.1 GCA_004377135.1 Dehalococcoidia bacterium
CGGGCCGGACAGGAGATTGATTTGGGCAGCGGAATTAAGTTGGAAGTGCTAAATCCGCCAGAAGGATTATTTGAAGAAACCAGCCATGATGTGGATAACAATGGAGTGGTGCTGAGGCTGACCTGGGGCAAAGTCAGTTTCCTGTTTACTGCTGACATACGGGAAGAGGCTGAGTTCGAACTTATTAGGCAGCGAGCCAACTTGAAAAGCACTGTGCTGAAGGTAGCCCACCATGGCAGTGAGACCTCCACTTCTCAGCAGTTTCTGGCTGCGGTTGCCCCTGAAGTGGCTGTGATTTCGGTGGGGGCGGATAACACCTTTGGCCATCCCGGCCCTGAGGTGGTGGAGAGATTGATTGACAGGCTGGGCAAGGGCAATGTTTATCGAACAGATGAAGACGGCACGATCGAGTTCATCACCGATGGGGAAAGTCTGTGGGTGAGAACAGGCAGCTAAGAAATTCATTCGCCAACCAGGCGCCTGCAATGGAAGGCTTCTTGGTGTAGCAAGATTCTATGCAGAGTTAGTCTTGGCTCTTTTCCAACTGAGGTGCAGCTTTCTCCTCTGCCCGAGGAAACGACAAGCAAACCGGCGGGATAGCCTATCACAGGGACTGTGACGAGGCCCTGCCTTAGATCAGTATCTTCCCGTCCTTGAGGAAGAGAGTCCCATCTACACGCACTTCTCCACCTTTGCGGAGGTCGCAGACCATATCCCAATGGATGGCGGATTTGTTCTTGCTCCCTGACTCAGGATAACCCTTTCCCAGGGCCAGGTGGATCGTCCCACCGATTTTCTCATCGAAGAGCGTGTTCTTGGTGAACCGCTGGATGCCGGAATTGGTCCCGAAGGCAAACTCTCCTACATATTTGGCTCCTTTGTCGGTCTCCAGCATCTTCAACAGGAATTGCTCATTCTTAGCCGCCGTAGCCTTGATAACTTTTCCGTCCTTGAACTGGAGTCGGACATCTTCTACCTCGCGGCCGAAGTGGCAGGCAGGATAAGTGTATCTGATATGCCCGTTCACGCTCTCTTCGATTGGCCCGGTAAATATCTCGCCGTCGGGAAAGTTCGCCTTCCCGTCGCAGTTTATCCACTTCCGGCCCGTAACTTCGAGTTTAAGATCGGTATCCGGGCCGATGACATGAATCTGCCTGGCCTTGTTCAGCCAATCAACGAGGCGCTGCTGCTCTTTGGATATTGTCTTCCAGGCATTGATTGGATCAGGCTCATCGACTAAGCAGGCACCGTACACGAAATTTTCGAACTCGCGGAGCGACATCTCCGCGTCCTGAGCAAAAGCCTGGGTCGGGTAGAGTGTCCCGGTCCAGCGAAACTCTTTCTTAGCCTCCCGCTCAAGCAATCGATCGGAGAAGGGACGCATCGCCACTGCCCGGCGAGATTGCTTGGCAGGGTCGGCATTAGTGAGCTGCTTGGTGTTCACATCCGTCCAGATCCCGATGCTTGCATCGATTTGCTCAACTATTTCCTTCATAAACGGTTGGACATAATCAAGCTGGGTATCGCTGGCATAGGTGTATAGAAGCTCTTCCGCCTCTTCCAATCCAATCTGGAGAAAAGGGTGAGCACCACGCTCCAGAACCTTCTGATATACGGCCAGAATCAATGGTGTACCCGCAGTACCACCAGCGATGCGGACCAGCTGGTTGGGTTGCACCTCCACGGAATAATCGACCAGAATCTTAGCTACAGTGTTAACTCTCGGGTCTGCCATTTCGCCTCCTTTGATTTGGTATCGTAGAATGTATAAGCAGTCTAGCAGGCGCAGCCCAGAGGAGTCAACTAGCTGAAGTCCTAGCGATACTCAATGAACATTGCACAGATGAGTATGGTGTCATCGAGTTCGTTACCGATGGGGATAGGCTGTGGCTTAGATTCACCGGAAGGGTTGTAACCCGCCCTGACCACGTCCGCCGCTCACTCCAGGTGAGCCGTATTGCGATGGTAGAAGTAGGCAGGTATCCAACC
>SOHS01000131.1 GCA_004377135.1 Dehalococcoidia bacterium
GGTTGGTGGTTTATTTTCTAAGAGTTTTTATTACATTGGGTTCGGGGGCAGATGAGAGAATTCCTTATGATGCCACCATTGTGTGACCATCTTGTCAGCTAAATTGGACCTACCACGAGTTGATATTCTGGCAAAAGAAAGGGGCCAGTTACCTTGTGGGATACCCGACCCCTCTATGCCAATCAGACCTACTATTCTTTTGTCGCAATTCTAACTAACCTGGCCTTTAGCGCTTACTTCTTCTTTGTGCAGGGATTCCCTGCGAGCAGATAGCTTGACTAACTTTCGCTCCAGGGCATCCTGCATGAGTTGATCAAACTCACAGGTTGCGCATTGAAACACACGGGTGCAAAGCCGATAGGAAACATCGCCCTTGAGAGCATAACGACAGACCCTTTGAGTTGCCGGCAGCCCCTTGAACCTCTCCAGAGCCTCATCGAGCTCCGACGCTTCACCAGTGGCTATTTTCTCCTGCATCATCTGGTCAAACTCGCAGGTGAGGCAGTCATAGTCCCGGGTGCAGATCCTGTAAGAGACCACTCCCATCTTTGCCCAGACACACTCCTTGACCTTCGTTGCTTCTTCGACAGCACCCTCGTCTTCAGGTACCTCAACCGCTGGCTGCACCAGTGCTTCCTTTGCCCTTCGGACCCAGATTCGAGTTTCTATGTGTCCTGGGGCGACCTGTAAAATGGACTGAAATTCTCTTAGTGCCTCCTTATAGCGGCCTGCTTCGAAGTAAGCCTGGCCTTGCTCCAGGTGGGCAGGAATTTCCTCCTCAGTTATTGCTATAGCTTTCTCAACCTCGACCTCCTCAACGACCGGGAGTTCCGCTGCGGTTTCCTCAACCTTACTCTCCTCAGGTTCTACCTTCACCTGAACGGGGCCGAGAACCTCCTGAATTGCCCTCTCCAGTGCATCGGGGGCAAAGGGCTTTACTATGTAATCAATTGCTCCCATTTTCATTGCTTCCACTGCTGTTTCCACGGAAGGATAGGCGGTGATGACTATGCCCTTGATCTTCGGGTCTTTCTCCGTGGCTTCCTTCAATACCTCTAGCCCATCCTTTCCCGGCAGCCTCAGGTCAAGAACTGCGACACCGAACTCTTTTTTCTCAATCTTCTCCAGCGCCTCTTCACCTTCTTCAGCAGTCTCTACTTCATAGCCTCCGTCCTTAAGCCAGTCCCTGAGCGATTCACGCATGATAGCTTCGTCTTCAACGATTAATACTGGTTTCATTTTTTTCACCTCCTTCTGTTGTTTTATTGGGATTGTTTGCTTATTCATTTTCGTCTCCTTCACCCTTTGGTGTTGCAATTTTCTTGCCAAAATAAAAACGCTACCCGAAAATTCGGGTAGCGTTTGCTACCTAGGAGGACTAAAAATTTCTTATATCTTTGCTGCTTGTAAAGAAATTAATCACATATTGTCTAATTTCTTTACAGCGAAACTATACTCCTTAGCCTTGTTATAGAGTGTCATTCTACTGATTCCCAAGATTCTGGCCGCCTCGCTATAATTCCCACCAGTTTTACGGAGGACATTCAAGACATGGTTTTTCTCTACTTCCTTCAGATTTTTCCCTGTTGAAGCTAAACGAACCAATGACAGATTTTCCTGAGGCAGATCAGCAACTGTGATAAGGCTGTCTTTGGTCAGGATGACTGCTCTTTCAATAGCGTTTTCCAATTCACGAACATTGCCGGGCCAGTCATAATCAAGCAGAAACTCCATAGCATCGGGGGAGAACCCGGTAACCTCTTTTCGATTCTCTGCGGTAAACTTGTTCAAGAAATGCTCAGCTAATAGAGGGATATCTTCTTTTCTTTCCCTCAAGTGAGGCAATTCAATGTTAACTACATTAAGTCGGTAATAAAGGTCTTCTCGGAATTCCTGCTTTTCTATAGCTTTTCTTAAGTCCTTGTTAGTCGCTGAAATAACTCTTAAATCAACCCTGATTGGCTCATTGCCACCGACGCGGGTAAATTCTTTTTCCTCTAAGACCCTTAACAGGTGTACCTGGATATTGGCACTCATCTCGCCGACTTCATCCAAAAAAATCGTCCCCCCATTAGCGAACTCGAATTTACCTTTCTTTTGAGTGTAAGCCCCGGTAAAAGAACCCTTCTCGTGACCAAACAGCTCACTTTCCAGGAGACTTTCTGGCAAAGCCGCACAACTGACGGCTATGAAGGGTTTGTTGTGACGACTGCTCTGTGAGTGGATGGCACGTGCTGCCAATTCCTTCCCTGTGCCGCTTTCACCTGTTATCAATACTGTGGCGTTGCTTTTGCCCACAACCTTTATTAGCTCAATCAGCCGCTGCATCTTGGGACTCTTAGTAATGATATTCTCAAAGTGGTAACGGTCTTCCAATCTCTGACGCAGGGAGAGGTTTTCCTCAATTAGTTCCTGACGTTCAGCTAATTTCTTGACTAATAATTCAGCCCTCTCGGGGCAAAAAGGCTTCTCAATGTAATCGTAAGCCCCTTCCTTCATAGCGGTGATGGCGGTGGGAATGCTGGCATAAGCTGTGATGATAATAACCTCAATCCCGGGCTGCCTCGCTTTAGCCCTTTTCATCAACTCAATACCATCCATCCCCGGCATTACCAGATCGGCAATCATGATAACTGGCTTCTCCCTCTCAATTACCCTTAACGCCTCTTGCCCGCTTTCTGCGGTAAAAACTTGATAGTCAGCATCCTTGAGCCAGTCGCCTAGCGACTCGCGGACAATAGCCTCATCATCAACCACGAGTATTTTAACCTTTTGCATCATCGTGGGCTCCTAGATATACGGTGAAAGTAGTTCCCTTTCCGACCTCGCTTTGAAACGTGACCTTTCCTTTGTGCCGCTCAACGATTCCGTAAACCACAGCTACCCCCAACCCTACCCCCTTGCCCTTCTCTTTGGTGGTGAAGAAGGGCGTGCCAAGCTTGTTTAGGTTCTCTTTGGGAATACCACAACCTGTATCCTCGACATCAACCGTAACTTGGCTGTCCATCACTGATGTACGGAGAGTCAGCTTACCCCCTTCAGGCATCGCCTGAATAGCATTCAGCGTGAGATTTGTAAATACCTGTTGAAGTTGGTCGAAATCAGCCATAACCTTGGGTAAGGAAGTACTAAACTCTTTTACAACCTCAACGTTTTGAAGTTGAGCTTGATGGCCTACCATGGCCAAGACCTGTTCTATAACCTGGTTGATATCCACAAGCCTCAACATCGGCTCGGTTTGTCGTGCAAAATCCAGGAGGTTTCGGATTATCTTCGAGCAACGGCTCACCTCCGATTCCATCTTCGATAGGTAATCTAGAGATTCTTCCCTCCTAAAGGTGTCACCAGTTATTTTCTTTGCTAGCAACTTGGTGTACATCAGGACTCCGGCCAGAGGATTATTGATTTCGTGAGCGATGGAGGCAGCCATCTGCCCCAGCGAGGTCATCTTTTCAATCCTGATGAATTCATCCTGAGTTCCTTGTAGTCTCTCGACCAGGTAAGGCCAGCACATCTGAATTTCAGCCACCCCCCGACAGACAGCTATAGCCAGTTCATGGCAAGAGTTGTAGCCGCAGGCTCCGCAGTTGACCTGGTCTTCGATCTTTAGCTTGTTAATCTGCCCCAGGATGCTGCTAATCTCATCCTCCTTAGGAATGGGTAACTCAGTATGACGGTCGGTGAATTTGCGGCTGAGGTCAATGCCAGCATATTTCTCGACGTCGCTCTGTGTTTGGGCCTTGTCTGCTTCCTCTAAAGCATAATCAACTATTAACCTTCTCCGTTCAAAAAGGCTTAGATTGTTATCTATGGCAGGTCCAGCTATGCAACCCTGGCAGAAGAATATGTCCAGAAACTTGGTCTTGGTCTTGCCCTCAACAAACTCTCGAAGGCAGCTTATGGCACGGTCAATACCTTCGGCTATAACAATTTCAGTTGATAGAATGTCTGCGGAAATCCCTGTTATCTTGAGTAAACCTCCAGGCACAGGCCATAAGCGACCGAGGCTTGGTATGGGACCAGATAATTCCTCATCCTCTTCAGAAAGCGGTTCGATTCCCTTCGTCGCCAACATCTCGCTAAGTTCAGGGAAGGTCAGAACAGCATCAATAACTCCCTTGACCATTTCATCCTCGCTTTCAGCTTTCTTGGCAACGCAGGGACCAATGAAGATCACTTTGGCCTCGGGATTATACTGCCATTTAATAACTCTGCCCATAGCCACTGTAGGTGAGACGATGGGTGCCAGGTTATCTATTAGCTGAGGATAAAATTTCTCAATGAAAGAAACCATAGCTGGGCAGGCGGAGGAGATAACAGGCTTCTCTCTATTCTCCGTTAAAGATCGCCCGTACTCACAACAGACAAGTTCGGCACCAAAGGCAGTTTCCATTACCTCATTGAATCCCAGCTTCTTCAAGGCAGAGACTATTTGCTTCGGCCTGATGCCTGGAAAAGCAGCCGGTAATGTGGAGGAAAGGATAGCAATCACCGGGGAAGGCTGTCCCAATAACTGCGATACGACATCTATGTCACTCCTGGCTTGTTTTGCTCCTATAGCGCATATGTTGAGACAGTAGCCACAAGCAACACATAGCTCATCCATAACCCGCGCTATCCCTTCTTTCACTTTGATCGCCTTAACCGGACAACTACGAACGCAGGCATAGCACCCTTGGCATTGCTCTTCTATCGTAAAGATAAAACCCATACCTGTCCTCCAGTTGTCTATTGCATAGCTGTTTTGTTCCTTTTCCACGCCGCCGCTATTTTTAGCTCCTCCCTTAGGCTTGCTACCGAGCGACGGGAAATAGAAACACCAAATTTTTGCTCAAGTTTGGCTCTAATCGCTTCGTCAGAGGGGAATTCCTCCTCTGTTTCAAGGAGTTGCTTGACTAGCTCCTTCCTAAACATTCTCGGCTGGGGAAAGAAATCCTTAAGAGCTTTCTCTTCACCCCCAGGCGTCTCAAGGCTTTTGCCGCTAATAGCGCGGCTAATCGAGCTTGGAACAAGCCCAATCCTTTCGGCTAGCTCCTTTTGGCTAAATGGCAGGAGAGCTTTGCCGTTACCAGATTCGAAATAGGGTGCTTGCTTTTCCACAATTCCCTGCAGTATCCGAGTTACTGTGTCTTTACGGCTATTGATTAGTTCTAGCCTCTTAAATAGCTGCCTTATCTCCCTCCCCTCAGCGGTACTGAAAGCGCTATTCCCTTTCAATTCTTCAAATCTCTCATAATCAATCGAATATCTTCCCCGAGCATGAGAGGGTGAGTGATAGCCAATGACAAATCCCTCTGGCCTCTTTTCTATCGAAGCGACCTTGGAGTAGTAAATTCCACGTCCTAAACTAAGAGTAGAAGGGTGGTAAAACTCGCTCATAATGGAGAACTCATTAATGAGGTTGTTTACCTCCTCAACCTCTGGAAGCTCCAGATTGCACTCTTGAGCGACCTCTTCTACACTTACCCCAAGTTCAGGATATAAGAAATAGCGCTTAAAATTCTCCAGCCCTATTTTTTGTATCTGGCGTACTATACTATCCTTGTCAGCTAAAAGGGATTCGATATCAAGAGTACCCGTGCCGGTAGAAATTTCTTCATTAAGCTGATAAAAATGAGAAGAAAGATCCGTCTTAGGATATCTCTGATAGTGAATTATTCTCTCCTTCCGATATAACTTTTTAAACAAGGGGCTGCCTTCTGCCTCAATGATAAGCTTGTTGAACTCCTCTTCAGGCATTTCCAGCAAACTGGCCTGTTCCAGTCGGATAATCAACTTGAACTCTTGCCGTGCTTGCAAGGATTGCGTTTGTTGAATCTCCAGGCCACCCATTGTATAATAATTATACACTATAGGGGACTATATTGTCAAGAAAATTTATATTTTATGGACATCATGGGACATCATCCCGGTTATAAGGTCGTCAGATATTAGACAAGGCTCTCACGTCCCTTAGTAAGGCTTTATTGTCTTATATTACGTTCAATTGTTATTGAGCCCAATACACCGTTGATTAACCGGGGGGAGGAATCGCTTCCGAATGCCTTAGCTAACTCTACAG
>SOHS01000008.1 GCA_004377135.1 Dehalococcoidia bacterium
TCAACAGACCTTTACAATTCCTGCTGCCACAAACTATAATGCGCTGTCATGTCCTCTATAAAAAGCGGCAGTTTAGCTGCCACCCTGGCTAAGATATCCCACCTGTTAGATATCCAGAAAAAGCAAGGCTATATCGTTGGTGGCTTCATCCGTGATTGTCTATTGGGTAGGGATACAAATGACATAGATATTGCCGTAAACGGCGCCGCCGTAACCATAGCTCGGGAGGTAGCTGGAGAAATAGGAGGCAAATTTGTGCTCCTCGATGATGTCAACGACGTAGCTAGAGTAGTGGTGATTGAAGACAAGCAGACAACAGGGATTTCACAGAATCAAGAATCGCACGGTGCAGAGTGGCATTTTGATTTCTCCCCTTTTACCGGAGACATTGAAACTGACCTTGCCCGCCGCGATTTTACCATCAATGCCATGGCTCTTGAACTCAGCCAATTTGTCACCGCCAGTACAGCCACCAAGATGAGCTCCCGAAAATTGGCAAGTCTTTTGACTGAAAAGCAATCCTCCCTCAAGCTTATCGACCCCTTTTCCGGTAAAGAGGATTTGAGGGATAAAATAGTGCGGGGGGTGAGCGAGCAAATATTTGAAGCCGATACCGCAAGACTCTTGCGGGCAGTAAGGTTGGCTGCCGAGCTTGACTTCACCATAGAGCCAGACACGGAATCTTTAATTCGCCGCTATTCCCAGGCTATTACTGAAGTCCCGGGGGAGAGAATCAGAGAAGAGTTACTTCGTTTGCTCACTCTGCCCCGAGCTGCTTACTACCTGAGATACTTAGATACACTTGGCCTACTTCTTGGCCTAATCCCCGAGCTAGCAGATGGCAAGGGGGTGGAACAACCAACAGCGCACTTCTGGGATGTCTTCGACCATTCTTTACAAACCGTAGCTGCCATAGAATTCCTCATTAGAGAAAGTGACTGGGAGTACAGCAACGACGCTATGCTGTCTACTGCCCCCTGGTCTGACATGATAGACAGGCACCTGTCCCAGGAGGTTTCCAGCGGAAGTAACCATAAAGTTCTACTCAAGTTAGCCGGGCTATTCCACGATATTGCGAAACCAATGACAAAGTCTATTGATGATACAGGTAGAGCCAGGTTTTTAGGGCATACAAAGCAAGGAGCAGCTATGACTGCGAACATCTTGGAACGGTTGCGATTTAGCAATCGGGAAATAAGACTTTTGGAAAGCCTTGTCTACCATCACCTTCGCCCAGTTCAGATGGCAAATGGGGAATTTCCTTCCCAACGGGCAATTTATCGCTACTTTAGAGATACCGGCGATGCTGGCATTGATATACTCGTTCTGGCTTTAGCCGATTTTCTGGCCAGCCGTGGTCCTCTGGTATCTATGGAGGATTGGGGAAAACATTGCCAATTAATAAACTACATACTGGCAGAGCACGACAATCAGCAAGCCAAAATCTTGCCCGTGAAACTCATTGATGGCCATGATATAATGGATACGTTTGGCTTAGCACCGGGACCACTGGTTGGTAAACTCCTCGCCATGGTCAACGAGGCTCATGCCAGCGGTGAGTTAAGCACCCGGGAAGAAGCATTAGCCTTGGTTCGAAGAGAGCTGTCAACTGTGAGCAAGCAGCAAACAAGAGTTTCCCGAAAATCCCAGAATTCTGGAGTAAAAACAATCCCCAATACAAAGTAGATTAAATTGAGAAGTAGAAACGTTTACTTATTGATTTTCATCCTCGTGCTGTTCGGCTTCGCCTTATGGTCCATAGTGCCCATAAACGCAAATTTACTTGGCCCAAATGGGCTGAGGCTAGGCCTTGACCTTAAGGGTGGCAGCCAATTACTCTATGAGGCTGACTTATCTAAGAAAGACCCTTCCATCACTGATGCCGAAGCTATGGCATCGGTGATTGATAAAATCCAGCGAAGGGTTGATTTGTACGGAGTTGCTGAGCCTGTAATTCAGAAACTAGGGACTGACAGCATATTAGTCCAGCTTCCGGGGGTGAAGGATATTGATGAAGCCGTTAAGCTTATTGGTGAAGTTGCCGAGTTGGATTTCCGCGAGCAGAAGCTTGATGCCAGTGGAAATACAACGTGGGTTATAGCCAAGGCAGTTGGCAGCGATGGGCAGGAGAAAGAACTTACCGGAAAATATTTGAAACCTAATGCCACCTTGATATTGGACCAGGTAAAAAATAAGCCACAAATAGCTTTTGAATGGGACGCGGAGGGTGCGGTTCTTTTTAGGCAAATCACAAGCCGCAACTTGAATAAGCCTCTTGGCATATTCCTCGATAATAAACTTATCTCAGCACCCATAGTGCAAGCAGTGATTGAGGCGAAGGGGGTGATTACGAACGACGCCTGGACTGTAAATAACCTAAATGAGCCCAAGACGTTGGCTATTCAGCTTAACTCCGGTGCTTTAGACCTGCCCTTAACAATCATAGATCAGAGAGATGTAGACGCCAGTTTGGGTGCTGATTCCATAAGGCAAAGCATACTAGCCGCCGCGATTGGGATTATATTGCTATCGTTATTTATGCTTCTTTACTACCGCTTACTAGGTTTGATAGCTTGTTGTAGCTTGGGAATGTACGGCGTTTTCCTTCTGGCTATCTTCAATCTTTTTTCTTCTCAGCTAACGTTGACTCTGCCTGGCATTGCCGGCTTCATCTTATCGCTAGGCATGGCTGTAGATGCCAACGTCCTTATCTTCGAGCGCATGAAGGAGGAATTGCGAGGGGGACGCAGCTTAGGTGCCGCCGCTGAGACTGGGTTCAACCGTGCCTGGACCGCTATCAGAGATAGCAACATAACCACTTTTATCGCCTGCCTCATCCTTTTCTGGCTCGGAGGCACATTCGGTGCTTTCATGGTCAGAGGCTTTGCCTTGACCCTGTTTATTGGTGTAGCCTTATCCATGTTCACCGCCATCACAGTTACCAGAACCTTCCTCCGCTTGATTATAGGCAGCCAAGTAGTCACCAATCTGGCAGCTTACGGAGTTAAGAAATGATAGACTTTGTCGGTAAGAAGCGGTGGTTTTTCCTTATTTCGGAAATACTTATAGTTATAGGAATAGTTGCCCTGGTTATCTCTCAGATACAGCTCGGAACCCCGCTGCGGCTTGGAACAGATTTTACCGGTGGCACTTCCATGATTCTTCAATTTACTCCACAAGTAGAGCAAGAGCAGTTACGCCAGGAATTAACCAATTTAGGGTATCCCGAAGCTATGATTCAAGGGAGCGGAGACGATTTTTTGATCCGTCTTAGAGAAATATCACCCCAAGAACGCCAAGATCTGACTAAAGAGTTGGAGACGCGCTTGGGCAGCGAGATTACGATCCGTGACTACGCTATGGTCTCGGGTCATATAGCTACAGATACAGCCGGCAATGCCGTCATCGCCGTAATAATAGCTGCTGTGGCCATGATGTTTTACATTGTCTGGGCATTTCGCCGCATGCCTAAGCCTTTTCGTTGGGGCAGTTGTGCCGTCATCGCCGTTATCCATAATGTGTTCATAATAGTAGGCATTTTCTCCTTACTGGGTTGGCTTGCTGGGGTGGAGATTGATGCCCTGTTTATCACCGGACTACTAGCCGTTGTGGGTTACAGCATCAATAATACTGTGGTTGTCTTTGACCGCATTCGGGAAAATGTATCAAGGCATATTAGACCCGACTTCGCCGAAACGGTAAACGATAGCCTCATTGACACGTTCGGGAGGTGTCTAAATACTGCCCTGACCACTCTTTTTGTGCTCTTAGCCCTGCTTCTTTTTGGCGGAGCCACCATACACTATTTCGTCCTGGTGTTGCTCCTCGGCGTTATCATCGGCACCTACAGCTCTGTCTGCATCGCTGGCCAACTTCTCGTGGTATGGGAAAGGCGAGAGTGGAGAGCACTGTTGCCTTTCGCTAAGAGACCAGCCTAGTTGTAAATATCAAACCGATTTCTAATACCTAAGCTCTAAATCCTAAACAAATTCAAAATTCCAAATTAAATACCAAACCTCATCTTGTTACGCTAGCCTCTGCCAACTCTTCGATATCAAGTACATAACAATGGCATTGCATGAAATAGCGAGCTGTTTGCCGCGTGGGTAGTTGACCTGGATGGTACCTGTTCCGTATCATATTTGGCAACAAGCTTCGGAGACAGACCAAATAGACGGCCATATGATGAACAGTAGTGAGGACGACATAGTGCAATTGAACAGGTCTCACGTTAAGCGTGCTACTGAGGCACTAATCAGGGCATTCTGGAATCACCCACCTCTCCAATATTACTTCCCCGACGAGGCGGAGCGGGAAAGGATAGCGCCCTATTTCTTCTCTTTATCTGTCTTCAATGGCATCCGATATGGTGAAGTGCATGCCACATCTCAAGATTTGGAGGGAATCGCCGTTTGGCTGCCATCCGACAACTATCCCGTTATACTTTGGAGACTGTTGCGTTCCGTTCCACCCTCCGAGATTCTTGGCGTTGCGAGATACGGAGGGGCCAGAATGAGGGGTCTTGGCCAATATATAGATGCCGTGCACGGTCGGTTGGCCCCATTTAAGCATTGGTTCTTGCAAGCCATCGGTGTAGACCCTCAGTTTCAGGGAAGAGGTTATGCTAGTAAGTTGCTCAGGCCAATGCTGGCAAGAATAGATGAAGAGGGTCTGCCGTGCTATCTTGAGACGCTCGAAGGACAAAACGTCCGGCTCTACGAGCACTTCGGCTTCAAAGTGATAGAAGAATCTAATGTGCCTAACACTAGCCTGACTAACTGGGCAATGTTGAGAGACGCTCGGTAGTCAAGGCAACTCATCACCGGAACGGGGTTCTCATCTGTAGGGCAAGCACAATGGTCATTAGTTGAGAAGAATTAAATTTTTCTTTTCTTTTGTTTAGGATTTCGAATTTTGTGCTTAGAATTTGTCGTATTTTGCCTTGTCATTTTGCATTTTTTATTGTTGAATTTTGGTTTAGTATCCCTCCAGGTGGTGTATTCTCTTTATTTCCTCGATATGCTCGTCAAATCCCTCGGGCTTTCTTACCATTGATGCTTTTCCCAAAGGGTCATCTATCCCCGAATTACCCAGAAGCACATCAAAGACAGCTTTTATGGAAGAAGCGACTACCTGAAGATTATAGCCACCTTCCAGGGTAAAAACGAGACGTCCCTGGCATAGTTCGGTGGCTAATTCTTTCAATATCATTACCATTTGAGCAAAACTTTTAACGCTTACCCGCATCATAGCCAGCTGATCAGCCCAGTGAGCATCGAAACCAGCAGAAACCAGGATGAGCTGTGGCTCAAATCCCCGGGCTACTGGAACCAAGACCTCATTGAAAGCTCTCAAGTATTCCTCATCGCCCCAGCCGGCGGCCATGGGAAAGTTAACCGTAGTTCCTTCTCCTTTACCTGTTCCAGTTTCATCCATCCATCCTGTCCCGGGATAAAAGGGATACTGATGGGTGGAGAAGTAAAGGATTTCGGGGTCGGCATAAAAAGCATCCTGAGTCCCATTGCCATGATGGACATCAAAATCAGCGATAAGGACACGGTTGAGACTGAACTTGCTCAGGGCAAATTTAGCGGCGATTGCCATATTATTGAAAATGCAGAAGCCCATTGCTCGATCATGAATAGCGTGGTGCCCCGGTGGTCTAACCAAAGCAAAGCCGTTATCAACCTCCCCCTTCATCACCGCTTCTACAGCCACCAGAAGCCCACCGGCAGCATATAAGGCCGCTTCGTAAGACTTCGGAGACATTACGGTATCAGGGTCAAGCCAACCACCACCCTTTTCCGCTTTACTCTTAACATAGGAGATGTACTCTGGCGCATGTATCATCTCCAGTTCTTCTAGCAAGGCGGGGCGCGGAGGCAGACAGGTGAGTTTTTCCTTGATTCCAGTTTCTTTCAAATAGGACACCGCAGTTACCAGCCTCCGAGGATTCTCCACGTGGTCACCGGTATCGTGTTCCAAATAGATTGGGTCATAGACCAGACCGGC
>SOHS01000140.1 GCA_004377135.1 Dehalococcoidia bacterium
TTAAGTCCGACGGCACTGTGGTCGCCACGGGATATAACGGCTACGGGCAGTGTAATGTCGGCGACTGGATGGACATCACCCAGGTTGCCGCGGGCCTTGGTCACACAGTAGGGCTTTCGTTCAACGGCAGCGTTGTCGCCACGGGCTTGAATAACGCCGAGCAGTGTGAGGTTGGCGACTGGTAGGGCTTAAGGGCGACCCCACCATGGTCGCCGTAGGTTCGGAAACTGAGCTCGCCAAATTGAAGCACATCGAGACGGTGCCGTAGTATGCTCTCACCATCTCCAGCACCTCTCCAGGTTCGGTAACCACCCCTAAGGAGAGAACTTTTACCTATGGTCCCAATGAGGAATACTTGATTATATGGCAATCGTGGTCCTGTGCCAAAGTCTTTGGGAAGCTGAGAGGGGCTAGACAACAGGGGCGATAGATGCTACTTTATTATAGACTAGAATAGGAGGTAGGAGAATGACTTATAAAAGGTACGATATGCTAACGGTGTTGGTGTGGGTGGTTCTGGGTGCTGCGCTAATAGTCCTCGGCGTTTTTCTAAGGAGGCCTGACTTCGGCGAAGCAGTCTGGTGGGTGGTAATGGGTGTAGGAATAGCGCTGGCGGTAGTAGGACTTGTCAGCATCGCCTTTAGTACGAAACAAACTATTGAACTGAGTTGTCCTTATTGTGGGGGGAAAATAGTACCACGCGTGAAATCAAGCACAAGCGAGCTATATCTTGCGACAGGAGAGGGGGAAGAGGAAGGGAAAGAGGAAGAAGAAGAAGGGGAAGGGAAAGAGAAGGAAGAAGAAGAGGAAGAAAAGGCGGAAAGCCCAGAGGATTAAGGGGCACAGTTAGCGAAGACCTGATAACGACATCAGGGTGAGCAGTTACTTTTCAGGTGGAATTAGTAAAAAGATTTTAGAGACGGCTGGGAAGTAATTTGTGCGGGCAAGTCAATAGGCCGAGATAGGTTGTTTGTCGGTGATGATTCCTTTGCTTGCAGCTAACTGTTGGCGAATGTGTTTGGGGATGGTAAACATAGCTTGTTGGGTGAGGCCATCGTAGGATTTTAGCTCCTTTGATATTCTTGCTGAGATTCTGGTGTCAATTTCCTCGGGAGTCAATTCAGAGGGGTCAAGGCTTTGAGAAGCCGCGACAAAGCCCCATAAGCCCAGAAAGGAAGGTACATGGACCTGGTAGGGGCGGGCTATCGGGAAGACGTTTCTCAAGGTATTGGCAATGGCGGTGAAATTATCCAGGTTCCTCCATTCAGCAGGTTCAGCCTGCACTGACATAATGCCATCAGGCCCCAGTTTTTGTTTGACTATTTGGTAGAATTCCTGGGTGTATAGCAAGCGTGCCGGCCCTTGCTCTAAAGGGTCAGCCAGGTCAATAATGATGACATCGAATTTGTCGCTACTTTCATCCAGGTATTTTCTGGCGTCGACGAAATGAAGCTCTGCCCTGGGGTCATCGAAGGCATTCTGGTGCCAGGAGGGCAAGAAGCGGCGACAAAGGCTTACAACCTCTTCATCAATATCCACCATGACAGCCCTTTTTACCGTCTTATGCGCCAAGACTTCCCTTAAGGTGGCACCCTCACCTCCCCCAGCAATGAATACCCTTTCTGGCTGGGGATGGGTAAGCATAGCTGGATGTACCAGTGTTTCATGGTAAATAAACTCGTCCGCCTCGCTGGATTGAATCTTGCCATCGAGGATGAGACAGACACCGAAGCTGCCCGTGCTGACAATATCTATGGACTGAAACTTGCTTCGCCCCGAATATATCCTCTCCTTAATGCTATGCAGCATAGTAAGGTCAGGACTTATATAGTCAGAGAACCATTTATGTTTATCAGGGTCGCTATCTTTCATTTTGCACACCCGACTTGGCTATCCTCCATAATCCCCCTGCGCAGCTCGATCAAGGAGTGATTCTTAGCCTCCAGCTTCTCTGTTATCCACCTGGCAGCCTTTTCCGGGTCTACATCGTTCCCACAAGTGAAAACGTCTACGGCAGCGTACCTGTATTCCGGCCAGGTATGAATGGCAATATGTGACTCAGCGATATTGACCACTCCGCTCACTCCGGAAGGGGAGAAATGATAAAAGGACTCGCCTACTACGGTAGCGCCACTTTGAATGGCAGCTTCGTTAAGACAACCTTTGAGAAAACTTAAGTCATCCAGCACCTCCTCATTGCATATTTTTAGTTCTAGCAGCAGATGTCTTCCCAATGCGTTCAAATCATCTTCCCTCCTTTAGAATTCTAGATTTGTGATAGAGCTTTTTGGGCAACAGGGCAAATTTTATACAATGTCAATCCTTTTAGCAATACTCCAATAGTTTCTGCTAAAATAAACGAAGGCCCGAACTATGTCTGCAAGGGAACGATTGGTTACTGTGTGCACTGCCAGATACATGGAGGCGCAAATAATCAAGGGACGGCTGGAGAGCGAAGGTATACCAGTTCTCCTGAGCTACGAGAGTGCTGGTCTGATTTACGGGATTACAATTGATGGGTTAGGTGAGGTGAAAGTAATGGTGCCTAAGCATCTGGCAGAGGAAGCCAAGGGAATTTTAGCAGCAGGTGAATTTACCGAGGGTGGAGAAGTAGGAGGTAAGAGTTAATTTTGCGGTTTCAGTGGTATTTTTAGCCTTTAACTTCTGATGACTTCAAGATTAGAACGCATAACTGAACAGCGGCTGGATAGCCTGAGCAGGATTCGGGCTCGCGGCATAGACCCTTATCCCCATTCCTATCGCCCCAGCCATAATATTCGAGAGGCGATAACTCTTTTTGAGCAGCAAGGGGAGGGCTCTCCAGACATATCGCTGGCCGGCCGCATTATGTCCAAGCGTTCTATGGGTAAGATGTCCTTTCTTGATATTCGCGATAGCTCGGGAAGGATACAGCTTTCTTTGCGCTATGACCTTCTGGGCCGGGAGAGGTACGAATTTCTTCAGGATATTGATATTGGCGACATTATCGGGGCAAAAGGAAAGCTCTTCAGGACAAGAGCCGGAGAGCTCACTCTGGAGGTATCCGATTTCGCCATGCTCTGTAAATCACTTCGCCCGCTGCCAGAGAAATGGCATGGGCTGGCTGACGTAGAAAAACGCTATCGGCAGAGATATCTCGACCTCATTTCCAACGAGGAGAGTAAAAGCATTTTTTCTTTGCGCAGCAAGATTATCACTGCCATAAGAAGTTTTCTCGATAAGCAGGGTTATATGGAGGTAGAAACACCTGTGCTTCAGCCCCATGCCGGCGGAGCACTGGCACGCCCCTTTGTCACCCACCATCATGCCCTCGATGAAGACCTCTATCTGCGAATTGCCCTGGAGCTCCACCTCAAGAGACTAGTGGTAGGCGGCTTTGATAAAGTTTACGAGATGGGGCGCGTCTTTCGCAATGAAGGTATTTCTGTCAAGCATAATCCAGAGTTCACTTTACTTGAGTGCTATCAAGCTTACAGCGATTACAATGACGTGATGATATTGGTTGAGGAAGTGCTTGCTCATATAGCTAAGGAGGTTCTGGAAAACACAAAACTTACTTGTAATGGTGAAACCATTGATCTTAGTATTCCATGGCAAAGACTCCACCTGCGTGAGGCAATAAAAAATTATTGTGGCATTGATTTTGAAGATTACCCGGATGCTGCTTCCCTTGGGTCACGGATGGCAGAGATGGGAATGGAAATCGACCCCAGTAAGGGGCGGGGTAGATTGATAGATGAATTACTTTCCACTTTTGTTGAACCAAAGCTTATTCAGCCAACTTTCCTTCTGGATTACCCTTTGGAGATGTCACCACTGGCCAAGAAAAAGCGAGGTAATAACAGACTCGTAGAGAGATTTGAGGGATTTGTTGGTGGTAGGGAGATTGCCAATGCCTTCACCGAGCTTAATGACCCCGTGGAACAAAGGGACAGGTTTCAGCAGCAACTGAGGGAACAAACTGCCGATGAGGAAATGGAAATCGCCGATGAAGATTTTCTTGAGGCTCTGGAGTATGGGATGCCACCCACAGGTGGTCTGGGTATGGGCATTGACCGCCTGGTGATGCTGTTTGCAAATCAACAATCTATTCGAGAAGTTATACTTTTCCCCCAGCTGAAGACAAAGCCCGAGCCCTGAGCGAAAAGAAAGTAACCAATGATTGATATTAAACTTATTCGTGAAAACCCCGAACTTGTTCGCCAGGCTCTGGAGAAGAGAGGCGACACCTTTGCTTTGGATAGCATACTTGAGATTGACGGGCATTATCGCAACTTGCTTCGTCATACCGAAGAACTCCGTGCCAAACATAACGAGACAAGCAAGCAACTGGGCAAAAGCAAGGAAAAACCACCACAGCTTATCGCCCAGATGCGTCAATTGGGAGAGCAGGTATCTTCCTTACAGCAGCAGACCAAGGAATCTAAGGCCGACCTTGATTCCATGCTACTGGAGTTACCCAACATCCCCCACCCCAGCGTGCCCTTAGGGACAGGTGAGGGTGATAATGTGATAGTGCGTACCTGGGGCAAGCCAACGAAATTTGCCTTCAAGCCCTTGCCTCACTGGGAGCTGGGAGAAAAGCTGGACATCATAGATTTCCAGCAGGGTGTGAAGCTGTCAGGGACCAGGTTTTATGTTCTCAAAGGGTTAGGGGCACATCTGCAACGGGCGCTTATCTCATTCATGCTCGATGTCCATGTAAGCGAGCATGGCTACAAAGAAATCTATCCTCCCTTTATGGTGAAGCGAGAGTGTATGATCGGCTCGGGAAATTTACCCAAGTTCGGTGATAACTTGTATCACGACCAGGAAGACGACTTCTGGTTTATACCAACGGCGGAGGTACCGTTAACCAACCTGCACCGTGATGAAATATTGGGTGCCGATAATTTGCCTCTTCGTTATGTTGCCTATACTCCTTGTTTCCGTCGAGAGAAGATGGCTGCCGGCACGGATACCAGGGGCATAAAGCGAGGGCA
The DNA here is from genome assembly GCA_004377135.1 of Dehalococcoidia bacterium. Lineage (GTDB taxonomy): Bacteria > Chloroflexota > Dehalococcoidia > GIF9 > AB-539-J10 > RBG-13-51-36. Next base: position 4,983 of record SOHS01000140.1, read on the forward strand.
CCAGTTTGATAAGGTGGAGCTCTACAAGTTTACCGACCCTGATAGTTCTGACGAAGAGTTGGAGAAACTGGTAGCCGATGCCGAGGATATATGCCGGAAGCTGGGCATAGCTCACCGCGTGGTGCAATTATGTACAGGAGACCTCGGTTTTGCTGCCTGCAAAACATATGATATCGAGATGTGGGCTCCGGGCTGTGCTGAATGGCTCGAGGTCAGCTCTTGCAGCAATTGCGGTGACTTCCAGGCGAGGCGGGCGAATATCCGTTATCGCCCTGAGGCCGGTGCCAAACCACAGCTTGTTCACACGATTAATGGCTCGGGACTGGCTCTACCACGAGTCCTTATCGCTGTGCTGGAAAACTATCAGCAGGCTGATGGCACAGTGTTAATTCCCGAAGTATTAGAGCCTTATCTGAAAGTAAAATAAACGCCGTGTACGGCCGGTGCCTTATAGACTGTTACCCTCAACAAACCAGAGGGTGTTTGAGAATGTAGTGCGAGGCTTTAGCCTCGTGCTGCACGACCCTGAAGGGTCGCACTACGAAAGTTTGGAGGTGAAGAATCTTTCCGATAGTCAGGCCAGAATCGAAATCAAAGCTAGAGCAAAATTAAATAACCTATGAACTATAGCTGGAGGTGACACCGTGACAGACTGGACCCAAAAAACAGAAGCACTGAACAGACTCATAAGACCCCTGACCTTCCCTATCGCCGTTAAGCTGGTCGAAAGCGTTGACGAGTTCCCGGAGAAGACCCGCCGTCCTTCCCGGGACATGGGATTCAAGACAAATCTCTGCGTTGGTATGACGATGGCCCGCAAGTACGGCTGGACAGTGGGAATAACGGCCGATGATAACGCCTGTCTAATTGCAGCCTATACCTTTGGATGGAGCGAGCCTGAATCTGAGACCAAGAAAGCCTTGACCGATTTCATGATAGTAATGAAATACGCAGCTAACGAGAATGCAGC
>SOHS01000068.1 GCA_004377135.1 Dehalococcoidia bacterium
ATTGTAAGCCCCGACTTGTCGTGGCGTGGCAATCTCTAGATATACCCCCCACCGAGATTGCTTCGTCGCTGTGGTGCCTCGCAAAGACAAAGGGCAATGCTTCGCGAAAATGGAGGACAGTGACTGGCACTGGTGGGCGAATACACAGATTAGTAGCGTTTAGCTTGCCGTGTAGACTTTACATTGCCCCGATAATCAGGAGCGGTGATGTTGAATACCAGGCTTATCATTGGGTCCACCATTCGTGAACTGATTCGTGTTTCAATCTCGTCTAAAGAGAGACATGTAGTGACCACCATTGGCAACCTGGCATTATAACGGTAGTTTATCAATTGATATAGCTTCTCCTGAGCCCAGGGCGTGGCCGACTGTTCCCCAAAGTCATCGAGTATCAGCAATGGAACTTCTTTGATATGCTCAGAAAATTCGTCATAGGATATTTTGCTATCTGGACTGAATGTAGAACGTAAATGGTCAAGAAGGTCGGGAACAACCACAAAGAAGACTGGTTTTCCTTGCGCCAGCTGATAATTAGCGATAGCTGCTGCCAGATGAGTCTTACCACACCCATTAACGCCTTGAAATATCAGCCAACCCTCTGGTGAGCGAGCGAATTCTACTGCTAAGTTGAAGGCCTGGCGCAAATTTTGCCGCTGTTCCAGGGGAAGTTCCATCCTTTTGTGGTCAAAATTATCGAAGTTCATATTTCGTAATAGCTCTAATTTTAAGCCACCCTGGGATTCCAGGGGCGGTGCCGGTTCAATCGTCCATACCTGACAGAATTCATTATCGGCAAGATGGCCGCGTAAGCGTTCATCAATTCTTTCCAGCGGTATATCGGTGATGATTACCGTGGCCAGCCTGGCATTGAAGCGATGATGAAGGAGTTGCTCCAGCTTCTCTTTAGCCCAGGTAGTAGCGCTTCCCATAGTAAGGTCATCAAGCACTAGTAGAGGCACATTCTTCACCCGCTCAAACAACTCGTCATAAGTGGTGTCACTTGTGGGGCTGAAAGCGGAGCGGAGGTGGTCAAGGAGGTCAGCAGCACCGATGTAAAATACAGGCTCCCCTAAGCTGAGACGGTGATTGGCGATAGCACAAGCCAGGTGTGTTTTACCAGAGCCGCTGGGACCTAAAAATACCAGCCAACCCTGGGGATTATCAGCAAAGGCTTTGGCAGCCTGGTAAACCTGAGCAAAGTGCTCCTGGGAAATGGCATTCGCCGCCTTCCCTTCAGGAGATAAATTGCCAAAGGTAAGCTGCGACAGGGAGCCCAAATTGCTGTATTTCTCAAGGTATTTTGTTTTTTTCTTTCTCAGTTCCCCTTCGCTGCATTTGCAGGGTACCACCCGGCTGAAATCAACTTGCCCTGAATCCAGAGCAGGATGAACAAAGCCCGCCCCTTTGCAAATAGGGCAGATTTCACCTGCGTCTTCTTCCGGGGGAACGTTATCTTTTGACGAGGTGTCCGTATCGGCCCTTGACATATTTGTCTGGGCCATCCTTTTTAATGTCTCTCCTATACTCTCCACTGTCCTTACCTTCGCTAGCCCATCTTTCAAGGATGCGAGCGATATATTTCCAACTGCGTTTATTCAGCGTAACTGCTTCCTTAAAGGCTTCTTCAATCCACTGGGGCGGATAAAGCTTGTCTGCTTCCTTGAGTTCTTCAGCAATCATTGGCGTTATTATGCCGATATTCTGCTCGTAGAGGGCAAAAATGTTGATAGCTGGCGGCTGACGGCTATCATCGGTCAGAGAGTAAACATCCTCGAGCACTCCATTTATATTTAAAGTCGAGTGTAATAGAGTACCATGCTCTACTGCCGAGTTCAAAGCCTGGCGGATTGTCTCCTCGCCCATCGTGGCCAGTAGTTCATGGGATAGCAATTCCTTATAAGTTACAAAATAGGGACGCTCTTGCTTTCGCAGGATAAGATAAGCC
>SOHS01000020.1 GCA_004377135.1 Dehalococcoidia bacterium
AAAAGTCCAGCATCCGTAACCAGATGCAATTATGCTATCATAGTAACTAGTTTGGAAACAATTTAATGGTCTTTCAGCAGCAACTCAAAATTATTATCAACCGTGACGAGATAGCTAAAGCTGTAAACAGGCTGGCTCGTGAAATCAATAGGGATTATCAAGGCAAGCATCCTTTGCTCGTTAGCGTCCTTAGAGGGTCATTCATGTTTACGGCTGACCTTATTCGCCAGCTAGATTTGCCTTTGGAGCTCGATTTTGTCAGACTCTCCAGCTACGGCACCGCCAGAGAAAGTTCAGGCAGAGTGAAAGTAGTTCAAGGGACCAAGACTCCTGTAAAAGACAAAGATGTCTTAGTGGTTGAGGATATCGTGGATACTGGAATTACCATCTCTTTTTTGCTCGATTACTTAAGGAAGAAACAGCCCGCTTCGTTGAAGGTCTGTACTCTAACAGATAAGCCATCTCGTCGCAGGGTTCCGGTGCCCATTGATTATCGTGGCTTCACCGTGCCCAATAAATTTATCGTGGGATATGGACTGGATTGCGACCAGAGGTTCCGCAATTTGCCCGATATTTATACCCTGGAGGATTAGGAGATGAGTTTAAAGGAGCTTATTTCTGTGGCCAGAGGGGAAATACCGGCTGATTTGCTCCTGAAAAATGCCCGCATAGTAAATACTTTTATTGGAGAAATAGAGCAGGCCGACGTGGCTATATATGGTGATAGGATTGCCGGAATAGGGGATTATGTTAAAGCCAAGGAAATTATCGATTTACAGGGTGGATTTTTAGCTCCCGGGCTGATTAACGGACATACACATATAGAAAGCTCTATGCTTCACCCGGCAAGGTATGCTCAAGCCGTGGTTCCCAGAGGCACTCTGGCTGTGGTCACTGACTTGCATGAAATCGCCAATGTTTGTGGATTTGAAGGAATAAAATTCGTCACGGATCTGGCGCGAAAGCTCCCACTGGATATGCTATTCATGGCCCCGTCATGCGTGCCAGCAACCCACCTGGAGACATCAGGAGCCCAAATCAGCTCTAAGGAAGTAAAGAAAATTCTAGCTCACCCTAAGATAATCGGCTTAGGAGAGATGATGAACTTTCCCGGCGTAGTCAGTGGGGATGAAGAGGTTTTGCAAAAGATCGGCGCATCTAAGGGCAAGGTTATCGATGGGCACGCTCCGGGACTCGCTGGCAAAGAACTGAATGCCTACTTGTCCGCTGGTATCAGATCTGACCACGAATCCACCACCCTGGAAGAAGGAAAGGAGAAATTGCGCCTGGGTATGTACCTCATGATTCGAGAAGGTTCTTCAGAGAAGAACCTGGATGCTCTTCTGCCTCTGGTTACCGATAATACCTATAAAAGATGCTTCTTTGTGGTGGACGACCGTAATTGCTCTGATTTACTGCGGGAAGGCGATATCGACGCTGTGGTACGAAAGGCTATTGACAGAGGTCTGGAGCCAGTACGCGCAATTCAGATGGCAACAATTAACGCTGCTGAGTATTACAGGCTCTATGATAGAGGAGGCATTGGCCCTGGTTATATAGCCAATCTTATAACCATCACAGACCTGGCTAAATTAGAGCTAGACATGGTCTTCTACCAGGGCAAGCTGGTGGCAAGGGAAGGCAAACCCTTGTTCACCTTGCCCCCTGTTACTCTGGAGCTAAGGGACACGGTACGCATTAAGCCTCCTATGGGGAAATCGCTGAGAATAGCCGCTGTTGATAAAACCTACCCGGTTATCGAAATTGTCCCCGGACAGATAATCACCAAGAAGGCGATGGAAAAGGTAAAAGTTGTAGATGGTGCAGTGACGCCCGACGTGGAAAGAGATATTCTGAAGCTGGTGGTGGTGGAACGACACAGGGCTAGCGGCAACATCGGAGTAGGTTTAGTAAAGGGATTCGGCTTGAAGAAGGGAGCGTT
>SOHS01000100.1 GCA_004377135.1 Dehalococcoidia bacterium
CCGCCCCGGTGGGCCCGATTAAAGCAAACACTTCGCCTCTATCAACGCTAAGGTTTATATTCTCCAGTATCGCCTGCTCACCATATCTATGGTTTAGTCCCGTTACTTCTATTAAAGACATCTCTTACCTCTGCTGCAACCTATTCAGTATGATGTTAATGATGAGTGCCAGGAATAGAAGAATTATGCCTAGCGCTATGGCTAGTTCCAACTCACCGGTACCTGTCTCCAGATATATCGCTGTAGTCAACACCCTGGTGACGTCCTTGAAATTTCCACCGACCATCAGAGCACATCCCACCTCTGAGATAGCTCTGCCAAAACCCATTATCACAGCAGCCAAAACGGCATACCTTGCCTCCCTCAGCACAAGCAAGACGGTCTGAAAGCCGCTGGCACCAAGCGATGTGGCTGTATCCACAATCTCCCTACTTACACCGCTCAACGCGGAAATGGTCAAACCAAGCAATAGAGGAGTGATTAATATCATCTGCCCAATCACCATGGCAGTAGGAGTAAAAATTATGCCAAGCTCGCCAAGTGGCCCGGCCCGGGAAATTAGCACAAAAACAAGCAAGCCAACAAGAACTGTGGGCACGCTGAACAGCGTCTGGATGATATTTATTAAGGCCCTTTTCCCACGGAAGTGATGGGAGTGTATTAAACTCCCCAGTGGTAGGCAGATCAGAGAGGCCAGAAGGCAAGCTGTCCCCGAAATCCTCAGGGACCTTCCAGCTATCTCCATTACATAGGGGTCGAGGGAGATTATGAGTTCTATGGCCTTAGTAAGGCCGTGCCATATTTCAGTCAATTGTTCCTACCTGCTTTAATATGCTATTTCTTGGCACAGGCTTCGTACTTGCCGGTGCAGGTAATCTTGTCAGCGCAGTTAGGGCAGAACTTCCAGTCTGACCTTACCTCAGCACCACACTTTTTACACTTCACTATCGCCGCTATGACTGGCATATCACACCTTCTTTCCTTAAGATTATTACTGGCAAATCTCTGGATCATAAGGGTAGAATAGCGGTTCTCCATAATCTGGCACGCCAAATCCGGCGATTAAAGCCTGGATTTCAGGTGCTCTGAGGAAAGCCACCAGATTTTGAGCCATCTCAGGATTGACACCGTTCTTGCAGATGATCACCGAGTAGACATTGAGCAGAATATCCCCTGTGTCTACCAAGGATGCCAAATCCAAGTCGCCTTGGTAAGCAAGGAAGGTTCCCTTGTCTGTCAGGGTGTAAGCCATTAGCTCGTTAGCAATATTCAGTGTTGCCCCCATGCCTGTCCCTGCTTCGATATACCAGCCAGCGTCCGCTCCATCCCCTTGGATATCCGCTGTATAATTATAGCAGGCTGCTGCCCAGACGGCTTTTTCTTTGCCGTGAGTTCCCGAGTTATCCCCTCGAGAGACGAATTTAACCGTCCCCGGGTCATCCTCCCCCACTTGCTGGATTCTTTGGAAGGCTTCTTCTGGAGTCAAGCCACTAATGCCTGCGGGGTCAGCCTCAGGGCCTATGATGATGAAATAGTTATAAGCCCAGGGGACTCGCTCCGCACCATATCCTTCTGCTTCAACAGCGTAGCCACTGGCTATAAATGCTGCCTCTTGAAGGGGGTTATGGACGGTAACCACATCCACATCACCCCTTTGACCTAATTCCAAAGCCATATCGGTGCCTTTAGCTGTTATCTGCAAGTCGACGCCATATCCTTGCTCAAATATGGGCTCCAGGGCATCCCACAATTCGGTGTCGTAAAGGCTGGTGGTGGTTGCTACCCTTAGTCCTGCGGGAGCAGATGTCGCTACAATGACACTAACGATTATGGCAACTGCTATGACAGCCAGTGCGATAACTTTCGTCTTCATACTTATTTTCTTCATACTTAACTCCAGGGTCAAAAATATTTCTGCTTAACAGATTAGCGAAAT
>SOHS01000142.1 GCA_004377135.1 Dehalococcoidia bacterium
AATCGGGGCGAGAGGACTTGAACCTCCGACCTCAGCGTCCCGAACGCTGCGCGCTACCAACTGCGCTACGCCCCGTTTGCCTATGCTATTATATGATGCTTTAATTATTGGGGCAAGGATGAAGTATTGCGTCTTAATAATTGATGGGGCGTCAGGTTGGCCATTGGCTGCTCATGGTGGGAGGACTTGCCTAGAGCTAGCGCATACCCCCAACCTGGATGCTATGGCAAAAGCGAGTACTGTCGGGCTAGTCCGCAATGTGCCATCGAGCGTGGAACCTAGCAGCGCCTGTGCCTGTATGTCCGTGTTAGGTTATGACCCCCAGGTATATTATCGGGGCCGGAGCGCCATTGAGGCTCGTGGCATGGACGTTCCTATTAACAAAGGGGAGGCCGTTTTTCGCTGTAATTTGGTAGCTGTTCGAGACGGGAGGATGTGGAGCTATAGTTGTGGCCATATCAGTACCAGCGAAGGCCAAGCTCTTATCGCTAGTTTGAATGAAAAGCTGGGCAGTGATAAAGTACATTTCTATCCTGGCGTGAGTTATAGGCATATATGTAAGATAAAAGGGAGGGAAGATATCCTTCTGGCCAGTTGTACTCCGCCGCATGATATTCACGACAAAATTATCGATGACTTTCTTCCCAAAGGGCTTGGGAGTGACTTGTTAAGAGAGCTTATGGCGCGCTCTGAGCTTGTGCTTCGTGACCATCCGGTGAATATAGAGCGAAGAGCACGCGGCGATATTCCCGCTACCATGGTTTGGCTTTTCTGGAGCAGCGGTAAAATACCTGATATACCAGCCTTCAAGGAGGTCTATGGACTTAATGCTGCCATGACGTCCGGAGTGGATATTATGCGGGGCTTGGCTCGAATGATAGGCATGCAGGTGCTGGATATTCCTGGTGTGACTGGCGATCTGAATAACGATTACGTGGCTCAAGCCACTGGTGCCCTGGAGGCACTGGCACGCTATGATATGGTGGTTATTCATGTGGAAGCAACCGATGAGGCGGCCCATGCCGGCCTAGTTAAGGACAAAATAGAGGCTATTCAGAGAGTAGATAAAGAGATTGTGAGTCGGCTTCGTTCCTGGGACAAGGAAGTCCTTCGGGTGTTAATTCTGCCTGACCATCCCACGCCGATCGAGATTCAAACCCATGTTGCTGACCCCGTCCCATTTATACTCTGGGGGCCGGGATTTACAGCCAATGGGGCGAAGACATTTAGCGAAGCAGAGGCTAGAGGCACAGGCTTTTTTGTCGAAAAAGGATATAGTATTATGGGCAGGCTGATAGAGTAAATGAAGGTGAAGAGATGGCACTGATAGTTCAGAAGTATGGTGGCAGCTCGGTGGCTGATGCCGAAAGGATTAGAAATGTAGCTCGCCGTATTGCTAAAGCAAAAGACGAAGGAAATCAAGTAGTGGTTGTTGTTTCAGCCATGGGATACACCACTGATAACTTGATTAAATTAGCTTACCAAGTTAATGAACAGCCTGGCGATAGGGAGCTTGATGTTCTTTTGTCCACTGGGGAGATAGTTTCCAGTACCCTTTTAGCCCTGGCTTTAGAGAGTTTGGGGTGCAAGGCAGTCAGTCTTACCGGCGCTCAGGCAGGCATCCAGACTGATTCCAGTTACAGTCGAGCTCGGATTCTCCGCGTCGACACGAAACGAGTGGTAAGTGAATTAGAAAAAGGAAATATTGTCATTGTGGCCGGATTTCAGGGTGTGACTCAAGAAATGGATATTACCACTTTGGGTCGTGGTGGTTCCGATACGACGGCGGTTGCTCTCGCTGCCAGTTTGAAGGCTGAGATATGCCAGATATATACTGATGTCGAAGGTGTCTATACTGCTGACCCACACCTTATTCCTGGAGCCAGGAAACTGAAGGACATTGGCTATGAAGAGATGCTGGAGCTGGCTAGCTATGGAGCCAGGGTAATGCAGAACAGAGCGGTGGAATTGGGAGAGTTGTATAATGTGCCCATCTTGGTGGCTTCTAGCTTTAGCGACAGCCCGGGTACCATTATTTGTAAGGAGGCCTCTATGGAAGTAAAAAACAAGGCAAGGGGTATTGTCTATGATACCAATGTTTCTAAAGTCACCGTCGTCGGTGTCCCCGACCATCCTGGCATCGCCGCAGCAATCTTTGAGCCCCTGGCCAGAGCAAATATAAGCGTAGATACCATTGTTCAAAATGCCAGCATTAATAATATTACCGATCTCACATTTACGGTGGCACGGAATGATTTACTCAAGGCAATGTCCATTGTGGAGCCAGTGGTTAAATCTGTGGGGGGGAAACAATACGTTACCGATTCCACATTAGCCAAAGTTAGCATCGTAGGTACTGGCATGCAAAATACACCGGGCTATGCTGCCAGAATGTTTCGCGTTCTTCATGAACAGGGCATTAACATCCAGTTAATTACCACCTCCGAAATAAGGATAACCTGTATTATATCTGAGGATAAGGTTAAGGATGCTGTTCAAGCATTGCATCAAGCTTTTGAGCTAGAGGAAGAAACTTGACAATCTTGGCTTGACGTCGTAAGTATAAGTGATGGAAATGTATATAGCCTCCTACCAACGGGAAGAGGAAGAAAAGGCTCGATTAAGGCAACGACTGACTAAGGAAGCCATAGATTTAGCCCTTCAGGGTAGATGGGAGGAGGCTGAAGCGGTAAACAGGGACATAATTGAGAAATTTCCTACTGATGTCGAGGCTTATAATCGCATTGGCCGAGCTTTGACAGAGCTGGGAGATTTTGACCGAGCTAAGGAAGCCTATTTTAAGGCTCTGGAGCTTGCCCCTGAGAATGCTATTGCTAAGAAAAATGTCGCTCGCTTAACTAACTTGTCAGAGTCTATGGCAACCTTGAGTAGCGGACCTCAGAAAGCGTCGACCCGAAGAGCTCAAGCTCGAAAAGTTGCTCTTGACCTTTTCATAACTGAAATGTGCAAGGCTGGGGTGGTTAATCTTCATAATGTGGCTTCAGGCAAGGTCCTAGCTAAGGTGGGGTTTGGTGACCAAGTGCACTTGGAAGCAAGAGGGCAGCACTTGATTGTGGTGAGTCAGAGTGGAGAATATTTGGGCGAGGTGGAGCCGAGACAGGGATTGCGCCTTATCAAACTAATGCTAGGCGGAAATAGATACGATGCAGCAATTCTCAACGTAGAAGAAGGTAAAGTACAGGTGATTATTAAAGAGGTGTATCAACATCCCAGCCAAGTGGGACATCCCTCCTTTCTTGTTAAAGCTACAGAGCACCTACGCACGCGTATTAAAGAAAGCCTCCTCAGGCGAGGAATCATTACGGATGAAAGTGAGGCTTCGCCTGAGCTTGGATATCTTGAGGAAGAAGAATATCCTGGCCCCGAAGAGGAATCTTTGCCTGAAGGTTTCACCGTCGTTGGTGAAGATGGTGAGAGAGGAATTGAGATTTGATGGAAACCACAATAATAAAGCCTATCGATATCGAAGAGGAGATGAAAAGCTCCTATCTGGACTATGCTATGAGTGTCATCGTCTCCCGAGCCCTGCCTGATGCGCGTGATGGTTTGAAGCCAGTGCAGCGACGTGTTTTGTACGCTATGGATGGCTTGGGGCTACGATACAACAGTCCATACAAAAAGAGTGCCCGCATTGTTGGTGAAGTCATGGGGAAGTATCATCCCCATGGAGATTCCCCGATATATGAAGCTATGGTACGCATGGCTCAGGATTTTTCTCTGAGATATCCCTTAGTTGATGGGCAGGGTAATTTTGGCAGCGTTGACAATGATCCACCAGCGGCAATGAGGTATACCGAAGCTCGCCTTTCCAAAATTGCCGAGGAAATGTTAGTTGACATCGAAAAAGATACTGTCGCCTTTGTTCCCAACTTCGATGATTCTCTCCAGGAACCCTCTGTCTTGCCCGCCAAGTTGCCTAATTTACTAGCTAGTGGCTCTTCAGGCATAGCTGTGGGAATGACGACAAACATCCCTCCTCATAACTTAGACGAGATATGTGATGCCATTGTCTATCTAATTGACAATCCCCAAGCCACTGTAGAGGAACTAATGGAGTTGGTCAAAGGTCCCGATTTTCCCACCGGCGGGATAATTTGGGGGAAAGGCGGCATAGACAATGCTTTTACTACAGGGCAAGGAAAAATTATACTTCGCGCTAAAGCCAACGAACTGACCACCAAGGCCGGCAAGAGACAAATAGTTGTTAGTGAACTTCCCTATCAGGTAAACAAAGCAGCTCTGGTAGAGAGGATAGCTGAGCTGGTCAAAGTGAAGAAAATTTCGGGGATAGCTGAGGTTCGTGATGAGTCGGATAGGGAAGGCATGCGCATTGTTATCGAACTCAAAAAGGAAGCACAACCTCAACAGGTACTTAATAACCTCTACAAGTATACTGCGATGCAATCTGCCTTTCACATCAATATGGTTGCTTTGGTTAATGGACAACCTAAAGTAATTAATCTTAAAGAGGCGCTAATTTCTTACATTGACTTTCGTTCTCAAGTCATTACCAGGAGGTCTCAGTTTGAACTTGATAAGGCAAAGGATAGGGCTCACATCCTCGAGGGCTTCAGAATTGCCCTAAACAATATGGAGCAGGTGATCAAGATTATTCGACAGTCTCAAACCGTAGAGTCCGCCCGTGCCAATCTAATGACAGCTTTTACTCTGTCACAGATTCAAGCGCAAGCTATCCTTGATATGCCGCTTCGTAGATTGGCTAAGCTAGAGCAAGACAAAATAACTGAGGAATATGCCGCTGTGATAAAGAATATCTCCTATCTTGAGGATTTGTTAGCTAACCCCCGGAAAGTATTATCACTCATTACCCAGGATACTGAGGAGCTTAAATCCAAGTATGGTGACGCCCGGCGGACCGTAGTGAAAGCAGAGGAAATCGAAGAATTTCGTACGGAAGACCTCGTTCCTCACGAGACAATGGTAGTTACCTTGACTAACAGGGGATTCATTAAGAGGATTCCTGCCACCACTTATCGGCTGCAACATCGTGGCGGAAAAGGCGTCATGGGAATGGTAACCCGGGGTGGCGATACAGTGAACCACATCTTGGTAGCTGACACCCATGATAATCTCCTTTTCTTTACCAGCACTGGTAAGGTTTATTGTCTTAAGTGCTACGAGATTCCCCAGGATTCATCCCGCACGGCCAAGGGGATAGCCCTGGTTAATTTATTACCTATCGACTTGGAAGATGAAGTCACTGTGTTATTAACCATAGCAAGCTTTCCTTCGGACAGGTTCCTATTAATGGCCACTAAAGGTGGCGTGATAAAAAAGACTACACTAAGCAAATTTGCTGCGATAAGGAGGAATGGCATTATTGCTATGGGGCTCAGAAATGAAGATAAGTTGGTCTCAGCTGGAGTGGTTGCTGATGAAGATGAGGTCATCCTGGTGAGTCGAAATGGGCAAGCTATGAGATTTAAGGTCAAAAGCTTAAGGACAGCGTCTCGAACTAGTGGCGGTGTTCGTGGCATTCGTCTTGTTGACGATTATGTTGTTGGTATGGGCATTGTCCTTCCCGATGCTTATGTGCTCACGGTGACCGAAAAAGGTTTCGGCAAGCTGACCCCGATAAAAAATTATCCTGTTCATAATAGGGGAGGCAAGGGAGTGAGGGCTTACAGGGTCGGCCCGAAAACGGGTAATCTAGCTGTATCCAAGCTTGTTTCCCCGCAAGGCTCCCTGGTGATGTTATCAGCCAGGGGCAACGTGGTGAACATTCCTATGGAGCAGGTATCAATTCAGGGCAGAGGTGGCCGGGGAGCCAGGCTAATGGGCTTAGCCGAAGATGATAGCGTGGTTTCGGTCACCTGGGTTTTC
>SOHS01000166.1 GCA_004377135.1 Dehalococcoidia bacterium
GTGTCTTTGGCCATAGGCTTTTTTCAACTGCTGCAAAGATTCTTGAAATGGCATAGAGGTAATATTATCCGTGCTCATGATTATAGCGTCCTCTCCATCGCTTGAATAATACCTCAGGCGTCTCCCCACCACTCGGAAGCCATACTTTTTATAAAGTTCCTGAGCTGTTTCATTAGAAGCACGCACTTCCAAAGTGACTACATAAGCATTCACTATCTGTGCTAGTTCAATGGTTGCGATGAGCAAACCTTCACCTATGCCAAGTCGACGATAACCATCTCTCACACCAATGGCAATGATATGTGCCTCCTTCATCATCATCCAGAAGCCCGAAAAGCCAACTACGTTTTCCGGTACGTTAAGATGACGCTCAGAACTGAAGAGCCGTTTGAACCAAGGTGGTTTCTGTGTCTCTTGTCCCTCAGGTTCTGACACATCCCTCTTATTACAAGCCACTATATAGCGGACGGATGGATTGTTAAGATCCTTCTTATATGCTGACTGAGAGCGAAACACCCACTCACCAGGGAAAGCCTCTCTATCGATTTGGGCTACCCGGGGGATATCCTCATACTGCATAGGGCGAATGACATAATATGTATCTGACATCAATTGAAATTTTAGCATAGTATCGGCTTTTTTAACCTCGATTCCTTTTTTCATTACGACGGATAATTAAGCACGCCTGTCCCTGCATTTTTGCCTTCAAACCTGCCTTCTTGTGTACAGCCCTGCAAATAGCTTTCACAAAGGCTACCTGTTGCCGTTAACTATTTGCATACTTTTAGATTGTATCTCCAGTCCCAAATCCTTCACGCTGAAGGTGCCGCCGTGGTCAATTCAAACTATTGCACTGGTCAGAAAGGCTTGCTAAAATAGCTAAATAATTATCCCTGAAAAACTTCGTTTTTCAGGGCGAACTTAATAATCAGGTTGTAGTTGTGATAGATTATCCTGTTTTAGTGCTTAATCAGAGTTATGAGCCTCTTAATTTATGCCGCACGCGTCGGGCCATAGTGCTAGTTTTTCGGGGCAAAGCCGAAGTGCTGGAAAATAACAGAGGTGAGCTTCATTCTGCTAACCTCGTATTTCAGATACCTTCAGTAATCCGACTTGTCTACATGGTCAAGCGTCCCCGCCATCAGAAAAAATTAAGCAGGCTCGAGGTATTTAACCGTGACCATTACACCTGCCAGTATTGTGGGCAGCAAACCAAGGAGCTTACCCTAGACCATGTTATTCCACGGCGACGGGGTGGAAAGCACGCCTGGGACAATGTGGTCGGTGCCTGTATTCCTTGCAACAGGCACAAGGGCGGACGTACGCCGGATGAAGCAAGGATGAGACTGCTGCGCCAGCCATGTCCTCCCCGCAATGATGGCTTCTATATTCCTTATCACCTTATCAATAATCATGGTGAATGGCAAAAATATCTACCCTCTTTGAATTAATTCATCCAGAGCTACCTCTTTAATCATCCCATCATCCAATTGTATTGTCACCGTTTCCTTTAACAAGTTAGTGCTGATCACCCTGCCTTTCCCCCAGGATGTTGATACTTCCTGCTTCGGCTGAGGCATCTGCTTTCTCATAGCTGTATATTCTTTGTTTTCATATGCCAGACAGCAAAGGAGCCTTCCACAGATGCCCGATATCTTCATAGGATTCAAGGCCAAGTTCTGTTCCTTAGCCATTTTAATAGATACTGAGGCAAAGCTGGTGAGGGAATTCTGGCAACATAAAGGATAGCCGCACTTGCCTATGCCGCCCAATAACTTAGCCTCATCCCTTGACCCCACCTGCCTTAACTCTATCCGTCTTTCCAGGGCATAGCTCAATCTCCGAACCAAGTCTCGGAAGTCCACCCGCTCCTCAGCGCTGAAGAATACGGTTAGTCGCTCACTCTGGGAATCATAGCGAACCACTAGTGGCTTCATCTTTAAACCAAGTTGGGCTGCCATTTCATTGCACTTGCTTAAAGCTTCCTTTTCCAAGTTTCGCCGAGCTTCCTCTAAATCCTCAGCCTCAGCCTGGCGTACTACCATCATTAATTGCTCGCTTGGTTGAGACGGGGGTTCAGGAGTAACGACCTTAGCCACCTCTAGACCATGCCCGGTATCCACTACTACATAGTCGTTCATCTGCAGTGACATCTCACCAGCATCACAGTGGACTAATTTACCTTTCGGGCGGAATTTGACTCCAATTATGTTAGCCATCGAAATATATTATAACTCCGTAATGATATTCTCGTTCAGGACCTCACACTCTTTTTTTGGGGTAAATTGAGCATCAGCCATTCCAATGCTAAACGGGGATTAACATTCTTAAAGATTTCCTCCTGTAGCAAGCAAAGACTAGAAAGAAACCCTTTAATCTCGCTCAGGCTTAATCCCCGGGCTTGTTCTTCCAGCGCTATCTCATAATCTACATTGATAATTGCCTCCTGGCAACCACCTTTAATGAGCATCAAATCACGCCACCAGTCGAGCCAAATCTCTATTATTTCCGCCCCGGCTCTCCGGCTCTGACTAAATTGGTTTGCTAGCTCCTGGGCATAGGCAAACCTTTGACCCAAGCTGGCAGTTAACAAGGAGACCAGCCTGTCTATCTTCTGGGACCGCTGCTCCAATATATCGTCATTTGCCAAAGCCGATAATGCCCAGCCAAGACGACCATGGCACAATTGAGCCAAAAGCTTCGCTCTATTAGCTTCAACGTTATATGAGTTGACGAGTGTCTCTTGCACTTGCTCTGATGGCACAGGCTTCAATTCCAGCCGCTGACACCGTGAAATAATTGTCGGTAAGAGGTGCTCCTCCTCAGCAGCCAATAAAAGCCAGACTACCCTTTGCGGTGGCTCTTCTAATATCTTGAGCAGGGAATTAGCCGCCTCAGTAGATAGATACTCAGCTTCATCAATGATAAACACTTTGCACTTACCCTCATACGGTGGCAGGTTGGCTATGCGTTGCAGTCCTCGAATATCATCAATACCAATCTCCGTTTTAGAATCCAAGCCAATAGGGGTGACATCAGCATGCTTGCCCTCCAGGATTCGCTGGCAGGAACGGCATTGACCGCAAGGCAGTTCGGGGCCATCGCAATTTAGGGCTTGAGCCAAATTGAAGGCTAAAGTCCCTTTGCCCACATGCCGCGGCCCTACTATAAGATAGGCGTGGGCTATAGCATTAGTTTTAAGGCTGTAATCCAGCAGAGATAAAATTTTATCCTGTCCTATAACTTGCCACATGTTAAATCAGGTCCAAGTTCATCAAATCCTGATAAGTTTCCCGGCGCCGAATAAGACGCGCTCGACCTTCCTTCACCATGACTATAGCTGGCCTGGGCATGGCATTATAATTGCTCGACATGGGTATGGAATAGGCACCACAAACTGGAATGGCTATGATGTCACCGGGATGCACTGAAGCCAAATTGATATCCTTTACTAAAATATCACCAGACTCGCAGAGCTTACCAGCAATAGTAACCATCTCTCTTTCTGCCTCTGAAGCTTTGTTAGCCACCAAAGCCTCATATTTAGCTCCATAAAGAGCTGGGCGGATATTGTCGCTTATGCCGCCATCGACACAGACATATTTCTTTATGCCAGGTATCTCCTTTATCGCCCCGACCTTATATAATGCCACTCCGGCCTGGCCGACAATCGCCCTTCCCGGCTCGATAACGAGCCGGGGGCGACTCAATCCCAGTCCCGAAACAAGACTATTCAATTTGCCGGTTAAAGTCCTGGCAAAGTCATCTATTGCGGGTACCTTGGAATCCAGAGTGTATGGAATAGCAAAACCGCCACCGATATCGAATTCGTGGAGGTCGAAGCCGAATTTCTTGACCATTTCCTTAGCAAAGCGAAGCACAAGCTCCATAGCCAGCTCATAAGGCTGAATCTCAGATACCGGAGAGCCGAGATGGAAATGAAAGCCCAGAAGGTTAAGGTTGGAGGCTGACAAAGCCTGGTTTACCGCCTCTTCAGCTTGCCCGGTAGCCAGGGGAAAGCCAAATTTGCTCTCTATCGTCCCGGTAGTAGTATATTGATGAGTATGGGGGTCAACTCCGGGAGTGAGGCGAAGCAAAATATCTTGCCCCATCCCCCTTTCCTTGGTCAGTTTATTAAGCAGCTCAAGTTCATAGAGGTTGTCCACCACAATCCTGCCAACGCCCAAATCCAGGGCTAGCTTCAGCTCTTCCGGCGTCTTGTTGTTGCCGTGGAAATAGACCTTATCCAGAGGAAAATCCACGGAATGAGCGATGCTAAGTTCTCCCCCGGAGACAATATCGAGTCCCAGGCCCTCCTCCTTAAATATGAGAGCCAAAGCCCGGTTCAGGAAAGCTTTGGAGGCATAAATGACCAGGGTATCAGGATAATATTTACCAAACTCTTCTTTAAATTCACGGCACTTTTGGCGGAGGGTGGCCTCATCGAAAAGATAGAGCGGTGTGCCGAATTCCTTGACCAGGTCAACAACACCGCAGCCGCCAATAACGAGTTGACCTTGATTATTCACCTCAGCGGTTAGAGGGAAAAGGGCTAGCTCAGGCGCCTTGCTTGTGTTCATGCTGATATGGTAGCTTGTAACGCCCGGTAAGTCAAAAAGTTTAAGTTATTCTGTAGACATCATACCTATTTTGTAGTAGGCCTAATTGGTATGGTGTCCCCGGATTTCCAGGGAACTTTACCACTTATCCTCCCATTATCAGCTATTCTTTATGGACACCTCCATCGGGAATTGTTTGCCATGCCCAGGATAAACAGTATTTATTCTTAACTTTTTCAATTTTTCGACACTGGTATTCGCTTCCTCTGAGTCGTCCATAATAGAATTGAGAACTGGTTTGTCTATGTTTGTAAGTAGATCGCCGCAAAACAGGTCGCCGCCAGCTGTCAGGATTCCTACTGAACCCTTTGAGTGGCCTGGAATATAGATAACTCTAGCGTCGAATCCATATTCAGAGAGATCGTGTCCTTCCTCGATACACAAATCGGGGTTAAATCTTTTCGATTTGCCAAACCCAAAGAGGATAGGGGTCATCATTCTGATGATGATATTAGGGTTTTTCCTGTTCCAGAACATGTTTCCGCGTTCGACCATTCCTGAATCATCATAGTGCATGGCTATTTTTGTACCGTACTTTTCACGGAGATAGGCGGCATTGCCGGTATGATCAAAGTCTCCATGTGTTAAAACGATAAGCTTGAGATTGCCAGGCTTGCAGCCCACGCTTCCAAGTTCTTTTTCAAGGTTGGTGCGCCTATTTGAACACCCCGTGTCGATCAGGATATAGCCGCTGTCGGTTTCTATGAGATAGCAATTTACATGGCCTAATTTATAAGGTAGTGATAAACTAATGGTCTTGATTTCTATAGGCATTCTATCCTTCATTCTTTTCTTGCTCGGTTGTGACAACCTCGTGATTGTTATATAGCAACGATGCTTCCATAGTCATGTTAAATACCTTCTCAGTTTTAAGGTTTTCTCGACCATCCCTTTTTTTCTCAGGCACAGCATCTCAGATAACACGGGTATATATGAACTGCTAGGTCATCCAATCCGATTTACCCCCCCGCTATGATGGTGCTTCTTCTCCCGCCCATACCATAAGAAATTTTACTATAATAGCCTGGTTCAGATTAAAGCTTTAGCTTCTCTATCACAGCGTCGGCTACCTGGCTGGTGCCCACCGCCATGGCAGGGTCAAGCTTCAAATCATAAGTGACATTCTTACCCTCGGCTATAACCTCAGCTATAGCACTTTCCAGTTTATCGGCGCTATCCTTCTCTCCAAGATAACGCAGCATCATCACCCCGGAGAGCATCGTAGCCATGGGATTGGCCTTAT
>SOHS01000027.1 GCA_004377135.1 Dehalococcoidia bacterium
ATTAAAATCATCCTTTATCCGATAAAGGACACCCAGGGCAATATAAATGCGATTGCCGAGCTGAGAAAAGATGTTACTGTGGAAAGAGAGTTGGAGAATCAAATTCTGAGGCGTCATCACCATCTCCACGCCTTAAATCGTATTTCCAGCGCCACTAGCGGATTGTGGGACTTAGATGCCATCCTGAATATAGCCCTGGACACTGTGCTAGAAATCATCAATGCCACAACAGGGGGGGTATTGCTTCTGCACGGGCAAACTCAGAAGCTAAGCTACCGAGTGTATCGTGGTCTGTCTGCTAAATACGTTGAACAAATGGAGATGAGCCTGGGCGAAGGGGTGGCGGGGAAGGTAGCCGAAACTGGGGAGCCCATTGTACTGGAGAATATTTCCGGAGACCCAAGGGCGGCTCACCCAGACTTGGTGAACACGGAAGGTTTGGGTGGGTTTATCAGTGTTCCTTTAAAAGCAAAAGACAGGGTCCTAGGTGTGATGAATATTGCTAGCCATGTGCCGGGTAAATTTTCTGTAGATGATATGTTCCTCTTGAATTCAATTGGTTGTCAGCTCGGCACTGCGATTGAGCAAGCTAGGCTATATCAGAGACTGGAAAGGGGGAAGGAAAGATATCAAACTCTTCTTCAGCACGCCCTAACCGCTCAAGAAGAGGAGCGAAAGCGGATTGCCCGAGAGCTACACGATGAAACCAGCCAGGCTCTTACCAGTTTAACCTTAAACCTTCAGGCTGCTATAACAAAAGCGGAAACCGATGATGTTGAAGATGCCGATTTCATCGGCAGGCTGCGGAAAATACAATCTCTGGCAGTTCATACTCAGAATGAGATATCGAAGCTAATGAAGGAGCTTCGCCCCACTTTATTGGATGAGCTTGGACTACCTGCAGCGATCAGTCGATATGCTAGAGATAGTCTGGAATCTTTGGGGACTAAGGTATTTACAGAATTCGAGGGAGTGGAAGAACGCTTGCCAACGGAAGTGGAGGTAACACTTTTCCGTATTGCTCAAGGGACAGTAGGCAACATTCTGGAACACGCCGAGGCGAAGAATGTCTCTATCAGATTAGAATGTAATAACAGTGAATGTGTAATGGAGGTTAAGGATGATGGCAAAGGTTTTGATGTTAATAAGATCACTAAGGTAGACAAAGGTGGTCGGGGGGCAGGTTTGTTCACCATGAAAGAAAGAGCGCGTTTAGTAGGCGGCGCGTGCAAGATTAGGTCCCAACCCGGGAAAGGGACCAAAATTGCAGTGAAAATTCCTCTGCGGGCTTTTATGACGGATGCAGAAGATAAAAGTATTGATAGTTGATGACCATACATTGGTGCGGGATGGCATTTGTGCTTTGCTGGCGCTGGTTGCCGACGTGAAGGTAGTCGGAGAAGCTGCGAATGGAAAAGAAGCTTTGGAAAAGGTTAAAAAGCTTGCCCCGGATGTAGTGCTTATGGACTTGGCGATGCCTATTATGAGTGGATTAGAATCAACACGGAGAATACGCAAGAGGTTTCCGGGAACAAAAGTGCTGGCACTTACCCAGTATGAGGATAGAGAATACATCGTCCCAACTATTGAAGCAGGAGCTCGTGGCTTCGTTAGCAAGACGGCAGCATTTTCCGAGCTCGCTTCAGCTATCCAGGCTGTATATCAGGGAGAATCTTTTCTATCCCCTGTAGCAGCAGCGGCTGTTGTTGAAGAATGTCAGCAGAAAGTCGCTGCAGAAGGGGAAAAGGATTCTTATCAGAACCTAACTGACAGAGAAAGGGAGATGCTTAAGCTTGTTGCTGAGGGCTATACTGCTAGAGAAATAGCAGATATGCTGGTCATCAGCTTGAGAACGGTGGAGACGCACAAAACCAACCTGATGAAAAAGTTGAATATCCGCAATAAAGCTGACCTCATCAGGTTTGCCATACGCAAGGGCATTATCACCGTGTGACGGTGTAAGAAAAACCATCCCCATTCGTCTCTAATCTGCGAGTTTTTCCCATTTCAAAATACGGGTTAATCCATCAAGATTTCCAGAATAAAATTCACCCCTTATTATCGGGATTTCCTCTTTTGCATCTTTTAGGAGTGCGTTATCATGTAATCAAGACTAGTTATTAGGGCAAGAGATGGATAACGAGGTCACAAATTATCAAAACAACCGGATGAGGGAAGCTTCTCATGGTCGCAGCCTTATCCCGCCCTGCCAGGTTGCCTGCCCGCTGCACATGGAGATCGGCGAATATGTTGATTTAGTTGCCCAAGGGAAGGTGCTGGAAGCATTGCAGGTCATAAGGGAAGGCAACCCCTTCCCTTCTATCTGCGCTTATGTGTGCACTCATCCTTGTGAGGATGCCTGCCGGCGCAGCCAGGTAGATAAATCTATCGCTATAAGAGCATTAAAGAGATTCGCCGTGGAATTTGGCGGCGACAGAATGATAGAACTTGAAGCTGAGACTGTACAGAGTGAAAAAGTTGCCGTAGTAGGGTCTGGCCCGGCTGGGCTAGCTTGTGCCTACTATTTGAGGAAGCTCGGCTACCCGGTAGCTATCTTTGAGGCTTATTCAGAACTGGGAGGCATGCTTCGAGTAGGTATTCCCCAGTACCGCCTTCCTCGGGAGGTAGTCGATACCGAAGTTCAAAGGTTAATCCACATGGGAGTTGAAATCAAAACAAATACGCGAGTGATATCTATAGATTTGCTTTTGGATATGGGTTATAAAGCTGTATTTATAACAGTTGGTGCCCATCAGAGCCTTAGAATGGGAATAGAGGGGGAAGAGAGTCCCGGGGTGATTGATGGGGCGACTTTTCTCCGCGAGGTGAATTTGGGACTTAAGCCGTCTCTAGGGGAAGAGGTTGCTGTAGTAGGTGGGGGGAATGTGGCTATGGATGCCGCTCGCGCTGCCGTCCGACTGGGGGCAGACAAGGTGAGTATTCTCTATCGTCGCAGTAGGACAGAAATGCCAGCAAGCCCCGACGAAATAGAGCAAGCCTTGGAGGAAGGCGTGGAGACCATGTTTCTGGTAGCACCAACTAAGATGAAAAGGGAAAATGGTCGTTTAAGTGTAACCTGCGTAAGGATGGAGCTCGGGGAGCCGGATGCGGGGGGCAGACGTCGTCCAGTGCCAATTGAAGACAGCGAGCACAATATGGAATTTGACACTTTAATTACTGCCATTGGTCAGGCACCTCAGATCTCCGAGGATTTTCGCCTGCGCCTGGGCCGGGGCAGCACTATTCAAGTCGACCCTGTCACACTCACTACTAATCGGACGGGAATTTTTGCCGGAGGGGATGCCGTCACCGGACCAGCTACTGTAACTCAAGCACTGGCAAGTGGCAGGCAGGCAGCCTTTCGTATCAATGATTACCTCCGTCATAGATATCCTTCAGTTGACAAAGAGGCAGAGGAAACCCTGTCAGGCGAACTTCTTCCTAAAACGATAGAGACGATAAGAAAAATCGAGCGGCTCGAGCCCCCACTTCTCCCTCCCGAAGCAAGAACGAAAGAGTTCAAACCGGTAGAGCTAATTTATAACTGGGAGGCTGCCGTCGATGAAGCCAGACGCTGTCTCCGCTGCGGCATGGGAGCGGAGATTATGTTCCAGGATAAGTGTGCTACCTGCCTTACCTGTCTCAGGATCTGTCCCTACCACGTACCTTACCTGGATGAGGGGGGGACAATCCAGATACCTGCTGATCAATGTCAAGCTTGTGGCATATGTGTTGCTGAATGTCCGGCTAAGGCAATAGTTTTGCGGAAGCCATACGACAGAAGACACATAGATGAGGAACTAGAACACGCTCTTAAGTCTGCCGCCGAATCGAAGTCCAAGCCACTAATTATAGGATTTTGTTGCCAGTATGGGCTCTTCGGCACTGGTGCATTGGCAAGCCTGTGGAGGGAAGGCAAAGCCGGCATCTGGATAGTGCCTGTTCTTTGCGTGGCTAAGTTAGAAGGGGGGCATATATTGCGGGCATTTGAAATGGGTGCAGAAGGGGTTTTCGTCGCCGGATGTGGGGAGCGATGTAGTCGGGAAAACACAGCCTTTTGGGTTCTCCAGCGCGTGGAAGAAGTTAGAAGGGCACTTTCTCAGATTGGCCTTGAACAAGAGAGGCTGCAGACATTTAACCTGCGTGCTGCTGACGGAGATATCACTGAGGCACTGGACAATTTCACTGGACGAATAGGGGGACTTTGCCTGGCCTCAGTAATGAAGCAGGAGGTAAAAAGTTGATAGTAGCAGAACAAAAATCCTTGGAGGAGATAAGGCGAATTATTGCTCCTTATGAGAAGGTGTTGCTTCTTGGCTGTGGAACTTGTGTGACTGTTTGCGGAGCCGGTGGTGAGCGTGAAGTAGCTTTTCTTAATAGTGCATTACGGGTAGCTCAGGCAAAGAGCGACGATGGAGTTCATAATTTTTCGGAATACACCGTAAAAAGACAATGTGATTTTGAATTTCTGGATGTGCTCGTGGACAAAGTCAACGAAGTGGACACCATACTTTCACTGGGTTGTGGCATCGGGGTGCAAGTCGTAGCCGAACGTTTCCCCGATATACCTATCTTGCCCGGCGTTAACACCTCCTTCATGGGTATGGCTAAAGAGTGGGGAGTCTGGGATGAGCGCTGCGCCGCCTGTGGCGATTGTCGATTAGCAGAAACTGCCGGTATTTGTCCCATCACCAGGTGCACCAAGGGGATACTCAATGGTCCCTGCGCCGGCACCAAGAACGGAAAATGCGAGGCAAACAAGGATATGGACTGTGCCTGGATCCTAATCTACAAGCGCCTGGAGAGATTGCACCAATTGGAAAAGATGAGACGATATTATCCTCCCAGAAACTTCCGGGTAATCCCCAGACCTCGAAGAATAGTCATGAAAGCCGATATTGAACAAGGAGAGGACAATGGCTAACTCACTGTTTGAAGAAAAACTCAATTCTAACGGGTTCCTGGTAACCACAGAGATTGGGCCCCCTAAGGGAGCAGACGTCTCGGAGATGGTTCACTGCATAGACCTCCTCAAAGACAAGGTTGACGCTATCAATGTCACTGACCATCAGAGCTCTGTGATGCGTTTTCCCTCCCTGGGGGGCTGTCTGCTGGTGAAGGAATGCGGTGGCGAGCCTATCATTCAAGTAACTTGTCGTGATCGCAACCGTCTGGCTCTCCAAGCTGACCTTCTTCTGGCTTATTCCAGAGGCATCAAAAATGTGCTTTGCCTCACCGGCGATTCTGTCGATGTTGGCGACCACAAGGAAGCAAAGCCCGTCTTTGACTTGGATTCGGTCCAATTACTGAAGATGGCCAGGGGAATGGAGTCTGGTAAAGACATGGTGGGGAATGAATTAAAAGGTACACCCCAATTTTGCCTGGGCGCTTCAGTTCACCCAGAGGCAGACTTCATAGAGCCACAACTTATCAAGTTTGAGAAGAAGGTTATTGCGGGGGCACAATTTTTCCAAACTCAAGGCATATTTGACCTGGAAAGCCTTAAGAAGTTTATGCAATACGCTTCTCAGTTCAACATCAAAATCTTGGCTGGCATTATTGTGCTTGCCTCAGCCAGGATGGCTCAGTATATGAACGATAATGTTCCCGGAATAATTATTTCTCAAGCTATCATTGATGAGCTAGCTAATGTGGAAAAAGGTAAAGGACTTCAGAAGGGAATTGAGATTGCTTCCCAGTTTATAAGGACAATAAGGGAGGAAAATTTATGCCACGGTGTTCATATCATGGCTGTAGGTAAGGAAGGAATTGTGCCCGATATCCTGGAGGCAGCTTAGTGGGCACTTCTGAGATGGCACTTCAGTTAAAGAGCAGCTGTGGTCGATCGGCTAACTAAAATCTAACAAAAGGAGGGATGTGAAATGAAAAAGAAAATCTTAGTCATAGATGACGAGCCTGATTTTGCAGAAGCGTTGCGCATGACTTTAGAAGCAAAAGCTTATCGCGTAATCACCGCCACCAACAAGGCACAGGGTCAAGCGAAGATGAGAGAGGAACCTAACGTCGTTGTCCTGGGCACGGTAACTCCTATTGGACAAGCTTTTTCCCTGCACAACTGGCTGAAGCAGCACCCCAGATACAAAGATGTGCCAGTCATGGTGATAGACTCCCGGCCTGAGGAACGGTTTATCAAGGGATGGAGAAAATTTGAGGGGATGCAACTGGAGTCCGACGACTATGTGACTAAGCCAATCGAGCCAGCTGCACTTGTAGTCCGCATCCAAAGGCTGTTGGAAGAAGCAGCCAGGAAGATAAGAGTGCTCGTGGCGGATGACCATACTATGGTCAGGGATGGAATATGCGCCGTCCTTACGTTGCAAAGGGATTTGGACATAGTAGGTGAAGCCGTCAATGGAAAAGAGGCAATTGAGAAGGTGTTTCGACTTCTGCCCGATGTAGCATTAATGGATATACTCATGCCTAAACTGAGCGGACTGGAGGCAACAAGGCAGATAAGCGCGCAATGCCCCCAGACAAGAGTATTGATTCTGACCCAGTACGATGAACAGGAAAATATGCTTGTTGCCAGCCAGGCGGGTGCATATGGCTTCATTCCCAAGAAAGCTGCTAGTGAGCAACTTATAGCGGGCATAAGAGCTGTGCATGGAGGAAGTTATTTCCCCGACTCTTTTGCTAAGTTAGTTTCGAACTAACGACAATATAAGGGTTAGGCTTTCCTGAAAGCGAGGAGTTATATCTTTATCCTCTTTGAGCTTTCTGTAGCCAGTTGCTATTATCTCACAACAAGCTGCTAGCTCGGCTCTGAGTTTAGAACAAGCCTGGCAATTTCTTGTGGTATTGCCAGGCTTTGTTTATTACCCCAGTCTTAACCTTATCTGTTAAGGGTGGGGATTGGCTACAAAAACTGAGTAGAGATTCACGGTAATAACGGGAAAATCAACATATTTAATATCTTGTCAATAGAAAGGTAAAACTAATTCTTGCTCCAATCTTGATTTTTCAATATACTGACGAAGATAACTAGATGAAATTGGACAGGCGAATAACCAATCTCATAATCACCGGTTTCTCGGGCACAGGCAAATCTTTGGTGGCTAAAGCAGTAGCTCGGAGATTAAATTGGGATTTCCTTGATACCGATGATGAGATAGTTAAACAGACCGGCAAGCCTATCGCCGAGATTTTTCGCCAGGATGGGGAGGGCAAGTTCAGGGAACTGGAACGCGAGACGATTAGAAAAGCTTGCCAACAAGGGCAAACAGTCATAGCTATTGGCGGCGGTGCTATAGTTGACCCCCAAAACTATGAGCTGCTTGCCAAAACCGGGTTAATTGTTTGCCTGGAGGCTAAACCTGAGACAATCTATGAGCGCTTGTTCCGTGAGGCTGCTTACAGTCCTGAAACCGAAGTTCGCCCCCTTTTAGCTAACGATAACCCTCTGGAACGCATCAGGCAGCTTAAAGCCTCCCGGCAGTCTCACTATGCCAAAGCAGATTGGACAATCCATACTGACGGCTTAAGCATCAGTGAAGTAGCAGAAGAGGTAATAAGGGCTTCGAGATTACTTCGTCGCTACACTCCTAGCAATGACAAAGAAAAGGCGCAGAGTGGCATTGACAAAGACATCGCTTGCTTGGTAGAGACTGCGACTCAAAATTACCCTGTTTTTGTTGGCTATGGTTTATTGGACAGGCTGGGCGGAAAGATGAAAAAAGCTGCTTTGTCCGGTACAGTCACCATAATTAGCGACGAGAACGTCTGCTCTCTTTACGGCAGCAAAGTTGAAGGAATCCTCAAGGACGCTGGCTTTGCCGTTAATTCATTTGTAGTGCCGGCGGGCGAAAAAACGAAAAACATGGACTATGCTATCAAGATTTATGATTTCCTTGTCGAGCATCGAACAGAGCGAGACGACATTATCATCGCCCTGGGTGGGGGTATGGTAGGTGACTTAGCGGGTTTTATCGCTGCCACCTTCTTGCGGGGCATGCCCTGGGTACAAATGCCGACCAGCTTGGTAGCCATGGTTGATGCCAGCATCGGGGGTAAAGTCGGGGTTAATCATACTGAAGGGAAAAACCTTATTGGTGCCTTCTATCAGCCTAACCTGGTTCTGGCTGAATGTCAGACTCTTACCACTCTGCCTTGGCGTGAGCTGATTTCGGGCTGGGCTGAGGTTATTAAGCATGGCTTGATTTTAGATAAGGAATTTTTTGAGTTTCTAGAGACTAATGTAGATAGACTGAAAGAACTAGAGCCGGAACTACTTACCCGGGCTATTGCCCGCAGCGCTGCTATCAAGGCTCAGGTCGTCAGCCAGGATGAAAAAGAAAGGGAAGGAAAACGCACCATCTTGAATTATGGACATACCATTGCTCACGGTCTGGAGGCGGCTACTCAGTACAAGCGCTTTCTTCACGGCGAAGCGGTAGCCATTGGCATGGTGGGAGCGGCTAAGCTCAGTCAGCGGTTGGGTCTTTTGCCTTCGGATGCAGTGGAGCGCCAGCGAGCCCTATTGCAGAAATTCGGACTACCCACGTCATTGCGGGCAAAGCGAGGCAATCTCAAGTTGAGCCTTGTCGGAGTAACTAAGGCCATGGAACTGGACAAAAAAGTAAAAGGAAAGGCAATTCGCTGGGTGCTCTTACAAGATATCGGTAAAGTGGTAATTCGTAGTGATGTACCTCATCAAGAAGTGCTAGCTGTTCTTCAAGACATGGTGGAGCCGTGACCTCTTAGCTCAATTGAAAGCAAGCCCTTTTATACGCTATAATGAGCAGTCCAGGAAAGGAGACTATCCTTGCTCAAAAGCCATAACTGTGGTGAACTAAGAAAAAACTACGCCGGACAACAGGTAACTTTAGCTGGCTGGGTGCACCGGCGTCGTGACCATGGCGGGAAGGTATTCATTGACCTGCGTGACCGGGAAGGTATAGTCCAGGTAGTGTTCAATCCCCAGGTATCACAAGAGGCATACCAAGTAGCTGGCTCGCTCCGTGGCGAGTATGTAATTCAGGTTACCGGAGAAGTTGCTCCCCGCCCTGAAGGGACGGAGAATCGCAAACTGGCTACGGGAGATATTGAAGTCGTAGCAAAAGATGCTGTCATACTTAATCCGTCAAAAACGCCGCCATTTTACATAAATGAAGATGAAGATGTTGAAGAATCACTTTGCCTTAAAAACCGCTACCTGTACCTAAGAAGGCCGAAGATGAAGGACAACCTTCTGTTACGCCACAATATGATAAAGTTCATCCGCAATTTCCTCGACGGTAAGGGATTTATTGAAATTGAAACACCCATCTTGATTAAGAGTACGCCAGAAGGAGCCCGGGACTACCTTGTGCCAAGTCGTATCAATCCCGGCAAGTTTTACGCTCTTCCTCAATCCCCACAGCAGCTCAAACAAATCCTCATGGTAGCCGGGTTTGACAAGTACTTTCAGATAGCTCGTTGCTTCAGAGATGAGGACCTTAGGGCAGATCGCCAGCCTGAGTTTACTCAGCTTGACATGGAAATGAGTTTCATCGAAGTAAAGGACATATTGCAGCTTATGGAAAACCTTTTCGCATCCCTTGTGAAAACTGTTAAACCTGATACGAGATTATTGGAGCCCTTTCCATACCTCTCCTATAAAGAAACAATGGAAAGATATGGCACAGATAAACCAGATATCAGGTTTGGCCTGGAGCTCAAGGATATATCTGATATCGCCGCCAATACCGACTTTCAGGTTTTCCGTTCGGCCCTCGATAATAATGGCAAGGTAAAGGGAATATGCGTCCCTGGTTGTGGTCATTATACTCGCCATCAACTTGATGAATTGATTAATTTAGCGAAGAGCTATGGTGCCCAGGGTTTGATGACCATGGCTTTTACAGGAGAGGCAATAACTTTGGATGAGGTAAAATCGGCGGCTGCTAAATATTTAACTCCTCGCCAATTGGAAGAAATAGCCGGTAGATTCGAAGCAAAGCCTGGTGATCTTTTACTTATCGTGGCTGATAGACTGGAGGTAGTCAACAAGGCACTCGATGAGTTGCGCCGCGAGATGGCACAGCGACTTAATCTAGCCGATGCTGACCTGCTGGCTTTTGCCTTCATAGTTGATTTTCCTTTTTTAGAGAAGAATGAAGCTGAGAATCGTTGGGAACCCATGCACCATCCGTTTACTGCTCCCCGATGGGAAGAGGTGTCACTTCTTGATACAGAACCAGCTAAGGTTTATGGTCAACATTATGACGTAGTGTGCAATGGTTGTGAACTTGGCAGCGGTAGCATCAGAATTCACAACCGTCAACTTCAAGAAAAAATATTTAGTCTCCTTGGTTACAGCAAGGAAGAAACGGAGAACCGATTTGGAGGTCTCTTGGAGGCACTGGAATATGGAGCACCGCCCCATGGCGGTATTGCCATAGGACTAGACCGTTTGGTGATGTTATTTGCTGGGGAGTGGAGCATAAGGGAGGTTATTGCTTTCCCGAAAAATCAGAACGCCGTTGATATGATGCTGGACAGCCCTTCATATGTTAGTAAGCACCAGCTTGACGAGCTGAACCTTAAGCTAAAGCACGAGGTTCTTCACTCACAATGACAGGTAATAAGACGTGAAAGTAAGCACAGAAAATTTGGGAAATTGCCAGACAGCCCTTACTATTGAGGCTGAAGACAAGGAGTTAGATAAATCACTGGACGAGGCTTATCATCACCTGGTTAACGAAGTATCTGTACCTGGTTTCCGCAAAGGAAAAACACCGCGGGCTATTCTGGTACAGCACATAGGAAAGAAGAATTTGTTGGATGAGGCTTTAGAGCATCTTATACCACAGCTTTATAAACAGGCGATCGAGTCTCAGAAACTTGAACCCATTGCCGGACCACAAATAGAAATTACTCAAACTGAGCCTGTGATTTTCAAAGCCGTAATGTCTCTCCAACCTGAAGTTAAGCTTGGCGATTACCATAGCATAAGGCTGGAGCCTGCCCCCGCGATAGAAATCGACAAGAAAGAAGTTTGTGCTGCCATGGAAGAGGTCCGGGGAAGGCAAGGGGCGTGGGTGCCTGTAGACCGTCCCGTTGAGCTAGGTGATTTAGTTACCATGGATATCGAAGCCGATGTTGATGGGAAACCGTGGTTAAATCACAAAGACATATTATATGAGGTGGATAAGGATTCACGTTCACCTGTGCCTGGATTTGTCTCTCATTTGCAGGGCATTGGAAAAAACAAAGAAAAGACTTTCAGCTTGATTGTTCCTGATGACTACCCCATTAAAGAAATGAGTGGTAAAGAGGGCACTTTCAAAGTCACTATTACCGAAATAAAGGAGAAACAGTTGCCAGAGCTTGATGACAAGCTGGCTCAGGGTGCCGGCTATGATAACCTGGAGGATATGAGGAAGAAAGTGGCTGATGATTTAAGAGCCAAAGCTGAGGTCAGGAATCGTTTGGAGTTGAGGCAAAAAGCGCTTGACGCTCTGGTGGAAATCAGCGAGGTAAATTATCCCCCTATTTTGGAGGATGAGGAAATTACCGGACTTCTCAGGGATGAGGCACAACGCTTTGGTTTCAGAGAGGTAGCGGATTATCTGGAAAAGGCTAATAAAACAGAAGAGGAACTTAAACAAGAACTGCGTCCTATAGCAAAAAAGCGGCTTATTCAGGGTCTTGTTTTAGGGAAATTAGCTGAGGAGGAAAAGATTGAAATTAGTTCCTCAGAGGTAGATAATAAGGTAGATGAAATAGCCAATGATACTGAGGATAAGGAAAAGGCAAGACAGTTCTTCTCACTGCCCCAAGTTAGGCAATCAATTGAACAATCTTTGCTTACTCAAAAGACGATGGACCGATTATTACAAATAGCCATTGGCAGTGTTGAGAATATGACAAAGGAGGAATGATGGAAACAATATCTCAGGTGATAATTCCTACGGTGACGGAGACTAGTGCTCGGGGTGAACGTATTTTTGACATATATTCCCTCCTGCTCAGAGAGAGAATCGTCTTTTTGGGCACGCCGATCAATGACCAGATAGCCAATCTTATTATTGCCCAACTCCTCTATTTAGAGAGGGAAGACCCTGAAAAGGATATAAACCTTTATATTCATTGCCCCGGTGGCATTATCAGCGCCGGCTTAGCCATCTACGATACTATGCAGATTCTTCGCTGCCCTGTATCCACCATTTGTATTGGCTTAGCAGCTAGCATGGGAACCTTGCTTCTTTGTGCCGGGACTAAAGGTAAAAGGTATGCTTTACCCAATTCGACCATACATCTGCATCAGGCAGTTGGTGGTGCTCAAGGGCAGGCGGCGGATATTGAAATTGCCGCCAGGGAAATCATGAGGATGCAGGAAATGATACGTAACATTATAGCTAATCACACAGGTCAGCCGGTAGAGAAGATTGCCCACGATACCGACAGAGATTTTTATCTTAACGCCGAACAAGCAGTGGAATACGGTATTGTAGATGAGATACTTAGCAAGCCAGCCAAGAAATAAAATGGATGCACTACGGTTAACAGCGGCTAAGGGCTTGGTTAAATCAACCTAGTAAAATGGTGCTGCCTGTAAAGGTTGAGGCGTCTTTTAGTTTTAACTGATCGGATGATAGCTGGGATACCAAACTGGATGGAGGTAAGTTCTACAGTTAATGCCGCAGGTGAAGCATTCGGTGGGCTGGGCAAGGCGGGTTTAATTACCATCATCGTCATTTCCATAATTGCTATTGTCACCCTTGTGTGGATTTTCCGTGAGACCGGAAAGCGAGAGTAAATAATCTCCGTCAACCCAGTTTGGCAGCTTCCTCTCTAACCAGATGTCGTATCCTTTTATGGATTTCCAATGCCCGAGTTATGTCTTTTGTTCCAGCTATCCAGTGGAACCATTCTCTATCCCCTGTCCCTCCAGCCACCTCCTTTTCCTTTACCACTCTTTCAACGGCATGGCGGCTACCCTTCTCCCAGATTTCCAGAACCATCCACAAATCATACAAACTTACCGATGCCAGACTAAGAGTGGAATAGGGCAAGACGTATTCATTAGCATTGAAAGCAATGGCTAAGCCGCCTGCTTTGTTGACAGCCTGAATCATTTTGAAATCTGTGATGCTATCTCCCACTACCGTCCAGAAGGAGAGCGGTTTTCCCATCCTGGTGCTAAAATTCTCCAATGCCTCTACCTTGCGTCTCCCGCCTACTGGTTTCACCTGGCCTATCATTCCCCCCGAATTTGTTTGGGGCAATTTTTGCCAATAAAAATGGTTCAGATATTCCATTATTCTAGTATCGTCGGTAAAAGGACTAAGATTCACAATTTCGTGTTCTGTTTGCTCCACTAAGGCAAAATCATCTTGGCTTAATAGCTGGCGAATCTGTTCTAGAGGAAAGGAAGTGCAAGCCACATTTTCACTGGGTATGCCCAGTCTCTGTGTGATTGGGAAAGCATATTGTTCGTAACTAGTACTAATACAGAATATGTACCACCCTCGAGATTTAAGCTTGGAGATTAATTCGGTTGCCCCTGGGGTTAACCCAGCTTTCTGCCCCATGGCAGCGATTTGTTCCTCTTCTATTCCATGATAAGCAAGGAAGGGAGCGATGAGAGCAAGTGTGTCTCCAGGCTCATAGTCCGGCCGACCTTCTAAAGTCAGTAAATCATCATAACGGCTGATGACTTCGAAAATCTTGCCGCCACGGGGGAATAGCTTCATCAGTTCATAGGCATTATCTTGGGGAGCTAAAGGACCTTCGAGGTCAAAGCAAATAAGGTTCATCTCGGACTTTTTTTCACCTCCTTATCTACCTTACCACTAAGGTTGTAGCCACTGATTAACTTTCCTTGAGCATCAATTACTCTCCCGTCCTTTATATCGATCTCACCCCGGCTCAGAACTTGTAATGTCAAGATGATAAGAGGAAATTCTCTAGCGAGTTCGTGCTGACGAATAAGCCGAAACAACATGTCCTTATTATCCCTCCGCCAATATCCAGCGAAGGGCTCATCTTTAATAGAGAAGAGGCAGTAGCTAATTACTGGCCCTCTATCCAGTTCAGGGGTAACCAGGTGCATCATTGCTCCGGCTGTCTCGGCCTTATTTTGTATCAACGTCCAAATTACCTCCTGCCAGCTACCCGTAGGACCACCGGGTGGTGCCGGATGAATATTAATCGTATCGTATTTCTGACATAGCTCTCCACTCACAATAAGCATATAGCCAGCAAGAACACATAGGTCGGGAGCAAATGGTTCAATCTTCTTGTTTACTTCTCTATCGTATTTGATGCGCCACTCTTTATTGATACCCAAATCTTCTTCCTCTATATCAGTCTTGAACCTTCTGTGAGATAAACAGATAAGAGGAATATGATAGCTCTGAACGAGCTCAAAGAACAGGTCGCTTTCCTTCGCCTCGCCGGGCTCTCGGTTGCTAAAAACGAAGCTA
Source organism: Dehalococcoidia bacterium (assembly GCA_004377135.1). Taxonomy (GTDB): domain Bacteria; phylum Chloroflexota; class Dehalococcoidia; order GIF9; family AB-539-J10; genus RBG-13-51-36. The sequence continues at coordinate 14,430 of SOHS01000027.1, forward strand.
ATCTTCCCATTAATGTCGCCCCTTTGGCTCTTATCATGCACAGCGTGTAAAAGCTGTCGGGCAGCTTCATCTCTCCCTGTAGAAAACCAACCAATGTTCAGCAAGAGCCTGCTTTACCTTCCTTGCTCACGTCATTTTGAGCCCTTCGCTTTTCGTCATTGCGAGCGAAGCGAAGCAATTTCTTAGTGCTCAGGGTAAAATCCGCAAAGAATCTCCAGGTATATGCTTCCTTATCTTGGCCCACGTGCTAGCAAAATGAGCTAAATAGCTAGATTTTTGCCCGAATATTTTGCCCTGAGCTAAGGAATTTAGGAAGTCGTCAGGCCCATCGAATTCGGGCATTTCTACATATGCTCGGCCAATTTCGCCCAAAGTATGAGCATCGCTGCCAGCGCTAGCAACCTTTCTTTGCTCTTTGGCTAATTCCCAAGCTCTGGCGATGCTATTAGAAAATGGCGTACGAGAATTGAAAGTCTCAATAATATCGACCTGAGATAAGACATCCGTCGAGGTTAGCGTGTTGTTATTCCAAGGCAGCGGCCTGCCAAATGGGTGGGGAATAGCCACTAAACCGCCTTGGCTTCTGATTCGAGATATTGTTTCCTGAGGTGACAATCCCCGAGGAACTGCTTCATTAAGAAAGAGCCCCATTATTTCACCTACATGCGTTAAGATCTCCTCAGCAATGATTACTTTAAACGGGGCAATTTCTCTTAGCTTCAATGCGCCAGCAATGGTGTTGTGGTCAGCTACAGCAATACAATTTATGCCTAGCTCGAGGCAACGCGCAACTATTTGCTCCAAAGGTGTGAGACAATCTATAGAGTAGCAGGTATGGACATGTAAATCAGCTTTTATCAATTAGCTTGCCTAATCTTGTTATTGCCTGTCGGTCATTCCGGGCTTTGTCTCTCTTATCATTCTGAGAGAGCACTTTGGCTTAGCTCAGTGTGAACTCCGCGACCGAAGAATCTGCCCCTTTCGCCTGTTACCTGATTATACCAGATTCCTTAAAGTTTGCAGCTAAATTCGTTCAACTTCAGTGTATTAAAATTTTTGGGGAAAGGAGCCAGCATTGCTGGTAAGAGAAAGGCGAACCAAGCTATATTAGCCAGCCTTCTCCACATATTCCCCGGTGCGTGTATTGACTTTGATGATGTCGCCTGTATTAATGAAAAGAGGAACCTGGATGGTTGCTCCCGTTTCTAGCTTAGCTGCTTTAGTGCCTGCGGTGGCCCTGTCTCCCTTGAAGCCAGGCTCTGTCTCCTTAACTTGAAGCTCTACCAAAATGGGTAGCTCTATGGTTACAGTATCCCCCTTGCAGGTCAGAATCTCTAGCATCAGGCCCTCTTTTAAATAATTTGTGCCTTCTCCTATTTGAGTTGAAGTTAACATAACCTGCTCGTAACTTTCGTTATCCATGAAGTAATAAAGGTCGCCATCGTTATAAAGGTACTGGACGTGGCGATGCTCTAGAAATACTGTTGTAACTTTATCGCCGGATTGAAAATTCCGCTCGGCGATATTCCCGCTACGCACACCACGAAGCTTCAACTTGACTACAGGTTGCCTTTGTTGCATTTTAACATGTTGGTATTCCAGAATTTGGTATATTTCGCCGTCTAGCTCTATGGCGGCTCCCTTTCTCAATTCTCCGGCATCAATCATTTAGTAACCTCCGTGGTTATCGATAGTGAATTGTCACCCCGTTCCCTTTGCTCCTTGTCATAATAACAAATCCTTCTTTGCCTTGGTGAGCACTTTGGCCTTGCCATTTTTCAAAACCACCATATCCTCAATCCTAACACCACCTTGTCCCGCAAGATAAATTCCCGGTTCTATGGTAAAAACCATGCCATCTGTAAGTGAATCAGTAGAACTGGGACCGAGCGAGGGGGATTCATGCACCGCTAGCCCAACACCATGTCCTAGACCGTGTCCAAAGGCATCTCCATAGCCAGCTTGTTCAACAACACTTCGAGCGAAACGGTCTGCCTGCGAAGCATCCATACCTGATTCAATTCTCTCTATGGCAGTGGCCTGTGCTTTGAGAACTATGCTATAAATTTCCCGGAAGGTTTTGTCTGCTTTGCCCAAGAATAAAGTGCGACTGAAGTCGCTACAATAACCGTTGATTCTGGCCCCCATATCAATCAATACTGGTTCACCGGAGCAGATTGTTTTTTCTGTAGGTCGAGCATGGGGCAAAGCTGCATTTGAGCCTGAAGCCACAATGATTTCAAAGGGTATTCCTTCGCTGCCTTCTTGACGAAGGATTTTTTCTATCTCCCAGGCTGCTTCCTTTTCCGTTATACCGGGACGAATTATTGCCCTTGCCTGTTCGAAGGCGGCATCGGTTAGCTCTATTGCTTTTGTGATAAAACCTAGTTCTCCAGGCTCTTTTATGGAGCGAAGTTGCTCTACTATGCCAGTGGTGGGAACAAGCTCAAGATTAACTTGTTTAGTCTTTATTGCCTCGCTGAGCCTGTGATAACCTTCATAGGAAATAAAATTTGCCTCGAGGCCTAATTTGTACCATCCAAAATCAGATACTAAACCAGGAAGCCAGTCGCGTAACTGTTGCTTGGTCTGGGTAATTTCAAAACCTGGTGATTCTCCCTTGGCTTGCTCTACGTAACGAAAGTCAATAGCTAAAATAGCACTCTGTTCTGAAATGAGTAGCCATCCGGAGGAGCCAGTGAATCCTGAAAGGTAGCGGAGATTCTCAGGCTGGGAAATCAGGAGAGCATCTAGTCCCTTTTCGGCGATCGCTGTTCGAAGCTTCTGTAACCGCTTTATTCTCGACTTTCTCCTCGTGCCTTCGGCAAGTCTATTCGTCATTTCGAGTTTCCTTTTACCCTCATAGACTTCTCTATCTTATCCCGATAGGCTGATTACAATCACAGTACCAGCCGCGCAATCCCAAAGTAAAGCGACACGCCAAATATATCCAGAACCGTAGTTAGAAAAGGGGCGGATACCAGAGCCGGGTCAATCTTGAGCAGACGAAAGATAAATGGTAAGGCTCCACCTACCAGGGTTGCCATTACTGAGATGCCAACCAGGGTTATGCCCACCACGGTAGCTGCCTCCAGGTTTCGGCCGAACGCATAAACCAAGCCCAAGGCAACAATGCCAAGGGCAACGCCCATGATAGCGCCTATCCCAACTTCCCGCAAGACCACGGCCCGAGCCCGTCTCGGGTTCACCTCCCCGGTGGCCAGTCCGCGAATAACGACAGTGGCTGATTGCGCTCCCACATTTCCGCCGGCGGCAATTACCAAAGGGATGAAGGCAGTCAGTATCCACGCCCCGGCGAGCAATTCTTCTTGCTTGAAAATAATAGGGGCAATAACCATGCTGACCGCGATAAGCAGGAATAACCATGGCGTCCGGCGCCGGACAACGCTGAAAATACGGCTGGCAAAGTAACCTCGCTCCGTACCCGGTACCGCACCAAAGCGATATATATCTTCGGTGGCCTCTCGCTCCATGATGTCCACCACATCGTCATAGGTGATGGTACCGACGAGACGCTGTTCTGTATCCACCACGGGAATTGCCAGCAGATTATGTTCCCGAAGTTCCCTGGCTACGTCCTCGCGGTCGGTGTTGGTAGATACAAAGGGCGGGTCTGGTTTCATGATATCACTTACCTTGGCATTCGGGTCAGCGATGACCAAATCTTTAAGTGAGACAGTGCCTATAAGATAGCGACGGCGGTCCATAACATAGCACTCGTATACAGTCTCCCGGTTAATAGCCAGCTGTCGGAATCTTTCCAGAGCCTGTGTCACAGTCATATAGCTGTGCAGGTCTACAAATAGGGGAGTCATCTCACGTCCGGCCGTTTCTTCATCATAGCCCAGCAACTGCACGGTGACACGGCGCTGGTCAGGCGAGAGTATCTGTAACAATCTGCGGGCTACCTTGGCGGGTACCTCATCCAGCAACTCTGTCCGGTCATCAGGTGGCATTGCTTCAAGGAAATCCCTCGCTGCCTGGTCGCTGAACGCCTCAAGCAGCTGATTCTGAAACGCTCCATCCATATCATCGAAAACAGAAATGGCAAGACTCTTCGGAAGGAGGCGAAACGCTATCACTGCTTCGTCTATCGATATGCTGGCGAGAAGGTCAGCAATATGTGTGGGTTCTAAATTCGCTAGCCTCTCTCGCAATGCCCTGTATTGCTTGTTTTCCAGCAACTCCTTGAAGGTGTCTTCATTCAAAACTTCCAATGCAGCCTCCCAGGAAAATATTGGGCCATATTATGACAAACAAAAGCCCCACGTCCGGTGGGACGTGGGGCACCACATCTCAATTAAAGACCTACATTAAAGCAAGCCCCACCACCATCGAACGAAAATTGCAATTTGTAGCCGTTTATGGTCTGGGTCTGGGGATGATTTCATTTCCATGCCTTATATCTCGTTCCAGAAGTGATTATAGCCCACCCATACAATCATGTCAATCTAAAAACGCTAGGGTAGCAACAACATATGATTTATTGCGCAACGAGGATAATACCCGTTTACTCTAGACTATAATTTTTACAATTTATTAAGAAAAATCTGCGTGAAGAAAGTCCTTCATATTAATTTCTTAACATTTCTGTTATAAAATGATAAGGAGTGTGAAGAATCGCCAGGAGACTAGGAATGGCAGGCAAAAAGGTTTTGATAGTTGATGACGATATAAAGACTGTGGAGTTGGTCAAGCTTTACTTAACGCGGGACGGCTACCAGGTTCTAACTGCTTATGATGGTATTGAAGCTCTGCGCTTGGCTCGAGAAAGTCGTCCCGACCTTATTGTTCTTGACCTTATGCTGCCAGACATAGATGGACTTGAGGTCTGTCGTATTCTCAGACATGAATCCGATGTACCAATAATTATGCTTACTGCTAGGTCCACTGACCAAGACAAACTAACAGGCCTGGGTTTAGGGGCCGATGACTATGTGACCAAGCCTTTTAGTCCTAAGGAATTAGCGGCTCGAGTACAGGCAGTGCTGAGACGTCTTCCCAGGGAGCGTGGCCCTGAAGAGATTAAGATTGGTGAACTTAGTATGAATTTTACGAAACACGAGGCTTGGTTTGCCGGCAAACTACTGGATTTGACCAGTGTTGAATTTAAGTTACTGGGGGTTCTCGCCAGAGAGCCGGGCAGAGTCTGCAGTCGGACCAGCCTTATTGAAGAGGCCTTGGGCTATGATTTTGAAGGTTTCGACCGCACCATTGATGTTCACATACTTAATTTACGCCGAAAGTTGGAGCTAGACCCCAGCCATCCCAGGTATATAAAGACGGTATATGGGGTCGGCTATAAGTTTGTCGGAGGGGAATAGTGATACATCGGTTGTGGTTTCGTCTCTCGGTGATTTTCGCAGTGATAATACTGGTGACCGTCGGCACCATATATCTCTTCGTCAGTCAGCGCACTGGTGCTGAAATTGAACGTTACCAAGAGAAAACCGCGGAATATCGAGTCCCCCAAGTGCGAGGTAGTTTATACGTACATTATTGGAGCCAGAATCGCAGCTGGGAGGACGTCCAGCCCGTAGTTACGCAGACAGCACGTTTGTCTGGGACACGTATCATATTGGTGGCTACCAACGGGACAGTCATAGGTGATTCAAAAGAACAACTTCTGGGAGTGGTGAACTATACTAATTCGTCAGTTACTCCTCTCCCACTAACTGATGAACAAGAGTTACTGGGAGAAGTTTATATCATCCCTGACCTAGCGGCAGAACCCTATGTTACGTTTCGAGAACTCTCAGCATCAACAAGCTACTTCCTTCTCATAGGAGGCTCGCTGGCAATTGCCATTGCTTTGCTATTGATTTTTTTCCTGTCGCGGAGAATAACGTCACCCATCGGTGCCCTTGTCAAAGCTGCCAGACGATTGGGACGGGGAGACTTGTCCCAGAGGGTTCAACTACGGGGCGAAGGCGAAG
>SOHS01000049.1 GCA_004377135.1 Dehalococcoidia bacterium
TTCCCCCAAGATGAGAGCTAATAAGCTACTTATTATAAAACGGAATTTCAGGCCAACCCTATTTTCTGGGCAACTATCTCCCTGTGGAAGTCAGTGCCGCCAAAAGCAATATCTGCGGCCTTGCTTCTACGGTAATAAAGGGGTATGTCGTGGTCGGCACTGGTAGCGATTGCCCCGTGTACTCTCACTGCCCACTTGCTAACATCCCTGTAGACCTCGTTGACATATGCCTTTGCCATGGAGGCTTCTTTAGCGCAGGGAAGACCCTCCGACTCCATCCAGGCTGCCTCATAAACTAAATAACGGCTGGTTTCCATTGCGGTCCACATGTCAGCTATTATATGTTGAAGTGCCTGGAAAGCGCCTATGGGCCTTTCATATTGAACCCTTTCTTTGGAATACGCCACGGTCATTTCTACACAAGTTTCGATAGCGCCTATGGATTCGGCACATTTAGCGATGGCACCTTTGCGCAACATCATTTCCACAATGGGCCATCCCTCATCTATCTTACCAAGCATATTTTTCTTGGGCACAGTGACATCCTTAAAACGCACCTCGCATAGCTTATCTGCGGCGGTGGTAGGTATTACCTCACAACTTATTCCAGGAGTCGTGGAGTCGACAATAAAGAGGGTGATTCCCTTCTCGGGCGAAGTACCATCTTTTGTTCTTGTGATACAAATAATGTGGTTGGCAACATGAGCCATTTCCACGAAGAGCTTTGTACCGTTTATTATGAAGTCATCTCCCTTTGGTGTTGCCTTAACGGTGATTCCAGAAGCATCGAAAACACCGTCGTCTTCGAGGAGAGCAGTGGTAAGAATTAGTTCACCTTGGGCTATCTTGGGAAGCAATTCTTTCTTTTGCTCTTCAGTTCCCGCCTCGAGTATGAGTAAAGTGCTAGTTATAGTAGCTATTAATGGTCCAGGAAGAATATTTCTGCCTATCTCCTCCAGGAGGACGACAAGGTCCTGGAAGGTGTAACCCATACCGTCGTATTCTTCAGGTATGATGAGGCCCATCCAACCCAACTCAGCCATCTTCTTCCAGACTTCGGGAGAGTATCCTTCCTCACTTTGTTCGAGTTTCCTTACTAGAGTCTTAGGACATTCTTTGGTAAGAAAATCTCGTGCCATTTTCTTCAATATCTCTTGTGTTTCAGTAAATCTAAGGTCCATGATTCCTCCTTATCGAAGCTTGGTTTATCTCATCCTGGGTAAGCCGAGGCCGTACCAGGCGATGATATTCCTTTGTATCTCATTTGTTCCCATGGATACGGTGGTTATGAAATGGTCGTGGAACATCCTCTCCCATAACCCATCTAAAGGAGCCCATCTTGAAGTCTTGACCTGGCCGTAGGGACCTAAAATGTCCGTAGCCAGAAAAGCAAACCGCTCGCCCAGTTCACTGAAGAAAATTTTACCTGCTGAGGCATCCATCAGGGACATTTCGTTTCTGTTTTGTAAATCAGCGACACGGTATGCCAGGGCGCGGGCTGCCTCTAATTCGCAGGCTAGCTCAGCCAGCCGATTACGGATAAGTGGGTTCTTGGCCAGTGGCTGCCCGTGTCGTTTGGTCTCGTTGCAAAATGTCACCAGTTGTTCTAGCCCGCTGATCATGCTCATGATTTCGCTTATGCCAGATCTCTCGAAACCAGCCAGAAGATTTACAACAGCCCAGCCTTCGTGTTCCTGGCCGACAATATTTTTAGCTGGCACATGAACATCGTCAAAATAAACCTCGCAATAAGGAGCATGGCCATCCAGGTATGGAATTGGCCTCACCGTGATCCCTGGCGTCTTCATATCGTGTAGAATGAAGGTCATGTTGTGATGTTTTCGAGCAGTCGGGTCTGTCTTGAATACGCCAAAGCCCCAATCAGCTTTGTGAGCACCGGTGTTCCAGGTTTTTTGCCCATTTATAATGTACTCGTCGCCCTTTTTTATTGCTGTTGTGCTCAGAGAGGCTAGGTCTGAGCCGGCATTGGGTTCGCTCCAGAGCTCACACCACATAACCTCTCCCCGGGCAATAGGTGGCAAGAATTCTCTCTTTATCTCTTCACTTGCAGCCTGCAACAAGGTTGGGGCAAGCATTTGCACTCCAAAAATATCTACTCCGGGAATGCCATAGTATCCTCTGGCTTCAGCAAAGAGGACGCGATCCATCATGTCTCCTTTGCCATCATATTCTGGTGGCCAGCCAAGGGCAAGCCATCCCTTTTTGGCAAATTCTTTGGCGCAATATAGGTTGTACTCCCAACACTCGTCATCTTCATAGATGGTCTCAAATCCCACAAAGCTTGGCGGTTTCCTTTTTTCGAGTTCTTTACATGTGTCATAGAACTCTTGTTTGCGAACTTTTTGTTCGTCCGTAAGCGAAAGGTCCATATATGCCTCCTTTGAGTTTGAAAATATTATGACAATGCCGCTCGATTTTGCGCCTTATTTTAAATTGTATGGGAAAAATTGTCAAAGGTATGTTGCGGCATAAAACCGGGAGTAAAAATGTGAGCGGAAAGAGGTTCTACCACCAGAGCCAAGGACCAAAAGTGGCATCACACCCTACTGTGATTTATGAAGATTATATTTGCTGAGTGCAAAAATTGCTCTCAGGGATTAAAAATCCCTTTCGCAAGGAATTACCAGCCTATCCGAAAAGTATGACCAACGCGTGCGGATAATTTGGAATTAACGAACCTGGGAATTGGCTGTTATTAATCCTAATTACAATATTTCCAGTCTGACTCTGGTATCCTCTTTAGCTGCTTTTACTCGAAGTAGCGTTCGCAGCGCTTGGGCTACGCGACCTTGTCTGCCTATAACCCTTCCCTTATCATCGGGAGCAACCTCTAATTTAAATAGCAAGCCTTCATCACTATTTTCCTCTGAGATCTTGACTGCGTCAGGTTCTGCCACAATGGCTTTAATAATGTATTCCAGCAGGTCTTTCATTTCGCCTCCTTAACAGTTAGTTTTGGCCTGAGGTCGGCTTAACTTTATCCATGATGCCTAGTTTACCGAGCAAGCTGCGCACCGTATCTGTAGGCTGAGCTCCATATCTAAGCCACTTTAAAGCTTTTTCTCCATCGATGCTGATAGTTGCGGGGTCAGTCAAAGGATTGTAATGGCCGATAATATCAATGAATTTACCATCACGGGGAGAGCGACTATCGGCTACTACCACTCGGTAGAATGGTTTGTTTCTCCTTCCCATACGGCGTAATCTGATTTTAACCATTTAATAAGGTGATTATCTCTTAAGTGGCGATGTTTGTCAATGGCTTTTGGCTTGGAGGGCATACTTTATTAGTCCGAAGGCACAGAAATAAGAGAATTATATAGTAGGCGGGTAGTTTAAGCCACGATTTTGGGAGAAAATACATATACGGTTGTTGTTTTGAACTTCCTCCTTAGCAAAGCTAGTTGTGGTTTATATATCCTAATCCTTCTTTCTTCGCATGTGACCGGCATATTAAGCGCTTTTGATATGACTTTCTCCTCTACTTTCCCTTCGCATATTATGGCGGCTTCAGCTTGATTTGCCCCTAGCTCTATAAGCATGGGCAATGGCAATGTTTCTTGCTCATCGGTATCTAGCATGCTTGCCAGATACTCAAGTTCACTCTTTTTAAAGAAGTGGGTGCTGCCATCGTTACATACCACGTGAGGATATTTCTCGTTTAATAAATAAAAGAGTTTATTTTCTTTGCTCTGCCGTTTCTGACTCTGGGGTAACCCAGTATTCACTACCCGGAGTTCGCCTCTTAAGCAATCCTGAAGCATCTTTTCATAGGGAGATTGTTTTGCTTCATTTTGTAATGGCTCAGGCATTGTTTATCCTCGGGCAACCAGGACTTTCACACGTTTCAACCGTGCTTTCTCCTCTCTATCTCTTTCCTCAAACTTCATATTTAAGTACTTTATCGTCACCTGTAATCCTGGGATTACTATATATTCTAGGGCATTGGTTATCCTTTTTGTCCTATTTATTTCCATTGCCAGTAATTCAAAATTCCTCTGAAGCTCAGCTAATTCTATAATAGCTCTAAGAGATTCTTCAGATAGCTGTGCTGCACGATCCAACCACGAGGAGGTATCAACCAGATTATACCCTTTCATTGGCTTCACATTGCCCATGAGCTCAAAAGACGGAATCCGCACACCTGCAATGTTTCCTAAGCCAGCGGTTACTTTCAAATCAACCTCAGTGGCTATTAATTCCTTTTCCAGCGCTATGTACCCGTGATACCCAGCGGCAACTGATAGCGCCTTGTAAAGTTTGGATAATTCATCAAGTAGTTTTCTTTTAGCCTCTACTGTATCTCTTGCTGTCTGTAGGAATTCCATGCTTAGTATGGAAAGCCTGTCCTTTACTATCTTTTGTACTCTTTGGGACAAGGAAAGCCTGCGTTTTAGTTTTACCAGCTCGATTTTTGTAGGTCTAACTTTAATTAATTCCGGCATTTCGCCTGCACCTGCTTCTACTTCCGATACTTGGGAAGGTACTTTTTGATGAACTCCTCTTTAATTAGTTTCAAGTCTTCTTCAGGCAGTGTTGAAAATAGCCCCCAAGCTATATCCAGGGTGTCTTCTACCGTTCTTTTCTCCCACTCACCTTGAGATATGAATTTTCTCTCGAACTCATCTGCGCCGGTCAAATATATTTTATCCCTTTCACCCAGTGCCTCAGCACCTATAATGGTGGATATCTCCCTGAGATAACATCCTTCAGCATAAGCAGCGTAGGATTGCATGAAAACATTGTTGTGGTCCTCTCTGGTCTTACCCGGCCCAATCCCCTCTTTCATCATTCGGGAAAGAGATAAGAATACATCTATTGGCGGGTATATCCCTTTCCTTTCTAGATTTCGGGAAAGGACAATCTGCCCCTCAGTTATATAGCCGGTAAGATCGGGTATGGGATGCGTTATATCATCGTCAGGCATGGTCAAAATGGGCATTATAGTTACCGAGCCTTCTTTACCTAAAATCCTGCCTGCTCTCTCATACATCGTGGCCAGGTCAGTGTACATATACCCGGGATATCCCCTTCTTGATGGTATCTCTTCACGCATGGAAGAAAGTTCGCGGAGAGCTTCGCAATAATTGGTCATGTCGGTGAGTATGACCAGCACATGCATATTTTGTTTCCATGCCAGATATTCGGCTGCGGTTAAAGCTAGCCTTGGTGTTGATATTCGCTCGATAACAGGGTCTGACGCGGTATTGATGAAGGCCACGGTTCTCTCCAGAGCACCTGTCCTCTCGAGATTCCTCATGAAAAAGGAGGCATCATCGTAACTGATACCAATAGCGGCAAATACTAGAGCGAATCTTTCCTCCTTGCCCTTTACGGTTGCCTGTCTGATTATTTGAGCTACAATTCGGTTATGAGGCAGGCCTGAGCCGCTAAATATGGGCAATTTCTGCCCTCTAACTAATGCGTTTAACCCATCTATCGCCGAGATTCCCGTTTCAATAAACTCTGCTGGAGGCTGGCGGAGTGCGGGGTTTATGGGCTCACCGTTAATATCCAGGTAATCTTCGGGGATCACCCGCGGACCTCCATCTATTGGTTCTCCCATCCCGTTGAAGATCCTCCCTGAAATATCAATAGATACTGGTAACTTTAAAGTTTCGCCTTTATACCTTATCTTGGTTCCGATGAGGTCAACTTCGCTGACGCCACCAAATACCTCGATTATAGCTGCTTTCTCACTGATGTCTATTGCTTGACCACCTTTCACCTCACCATTCCCAAGTTGAACATCAACCATCTCATTAAATTTTATACCAGGTATGCTTTCAGCTACGAGCAAAG
>SOHS01000120.1 GCA_004377135.1 Dehalococcoidia bacterium
TCTTCATACTTAACTCCAGGGTCAAAAATATTTCTGCTTAACAGATTAGCGAAATTACGACGCGGTTTAAAGGAAGCAACAAGCGGTAATAAAAAAGCACCGTCACAAAAACGGTGCTGTCCAAAAACAAGCTTCATATTCCCTCCTTTCCAAGCACGGGAGGCACAGACATTTCTATCCGTGCCCTTGAGGCTTTTCAGCCCACCGTCTGCTTGCCATGGCTTCTCTTTAGGCAAGACAGCTCGGAGAGAGCTAATAGTCGGTCTTGGATATTGTATCAGGGACTCGCTAAACAAACAAGTGCAGCATATATGTACAGATATAGAGGCAACAGCCGGGTAAGTGAAAAGATTATGCCTTTCCTGCCTCCTTACCTGACGGAGCCTCTTCGGGAGCTTCACCTTCTTCAACCGCTTCCTCCGCCTCCTCGACCACTTCTACCACCTCTTCTTCTATCTTTTCAACAGGTCGCGAACTAATTTTCACCACAACCAACTCTGCGTCGTTAAGAACAGCGATATCTTTATCTAAGGTGACATCTTTGACGCGTATCGTTTGCTCTGGCTCAGCGAGGGAACTGATGTCTACTTCAATGCGCGCCGGGATTTTTGCGGGCAAACACTCTACAGTCAGAGTCCCAAGCGCATGCTCCAGCATATAGGCTTTAGACTGCAGGGCTGGCGCTTCTCCGACTAAAGTAACAGGAACTTCTAACTTTATCTTTTCCTCCATTTTTACCTGATAAAAGTCTACATGGAGCAATTGCCCTTTCCGCCAATCTCTATTAAATTCGCGAATTACAATAGTCCTTGGCCTCTTCTCTTTATCGAGCTTGAGGCTAATAAGTCGCGTTTGCCCAGCTTGACTTAACACCCGCTCAAGTTCACCTGTATCACACTGTAGTGCCAGAGACTTGATGCCGTGCCCGAAAAGATGCACCGGAGTAATTCCCTGGCGGCGCAAATGTTTGACTTTTTTACCGAGAATCTCCCGGTTAGTAACCCTTAACTCTATTTTGTCCATTTTATTTTCCCATCATACCAGACAAGGCTTCCTTCTGCAAGCAACTGGGCTCGTTCATCTGAATAATGATTCGAACCTGCGCTTCTGGAGGGCGATTATGACATTTACACTGACAAGTAGAGTAAGTGGCATAAAGAAGCTATGGCAATGACAGGATTTCCTATCATGTTTCCACAAGCCTTTTAGGCGTTTCGGGCTAAATGCTCCAAAGCTTGCTCCAAGTCCGTAGGTAAGGGCGAGATAAATTCCCGGTATTGCTCAGTTGATGGCAGACGAAAGCCAAGGCGATAGGCATGAATAAATTGCCTGTTAAGATGGGCCGATTTTATTCCATAAAGAGGGTCGCCGACGACCGGCCAGCCGATAGCTGACAGGTGTATTCTGATTTGATGTGTGCGCCCTGTTAGGGGAGTGACTTCGACTAAAGTGTAGTTATCCAGGTATTTTCGGACTTGATACTGGGTAGTAGCCGCTTTTCCTGCTTCTACTATCGCCATTCTCCGTCGACTATGAGGGTCTCGTCCGATAGGTGCTTCGATTATTCCCTGTTCCGGGGATAGCCTCCCTTTCACAAGGACAAAATATCCTTTGGTTACAGTGCGGTTTTTGAACTGTGCGGCTAGATATTCCCGGGCAAAGTCGTTTTTGGCAATGACTATAAGGCCTGAGGTATCTTTATCTAGCCTGTGAACAATGCCTGGGCGCATCAGCTCGTTGCTCATGGCCAGGCCGGGGCAATGGGCTAAAATGGCATTGACTAAAGTATGGCTAGGATGCCCCGGCGCAGGATGAACTGTCAAGCCAGCAGGTTTATCTATGACCAATATATCTTCGTCTTCATAGATTATAGTCAAAGGAATTGGTTCAGCTAAAGGATGGACAGGTAAGGGAGGAAGCTCGACCGTTATCCTATCGACCTTGCTCAATCTCTGGTTAGCCTTTGTCCTTTGCCCGTTGACCAGAATATAACCTTGGACAATTAATTTCTGTAAATAAGCGCGCGAGAATTGTGGAAGAACCTGGGTTAAATACTTATCAAGGCGGATGTCTGAAACAGGTGAGTTGAATTGCAATGTCTTAACTTTGTGGTTTGTTGTTGCGTTCATATGCTCTTGTAAATACCCCCGACCTATAGAAGGCATAAATGAGAACAAAGACACCCACCACTATAGATGCATCAGCGATGTTGAAGGCAGGCCAGTGAAAGTTGCCCCACAAACGGAAGTAAATGAAGTCAGTGACAGAACCAAAACGGAGGCGGTCTATGAGATTGCCTACAGCACCACCCATAATCGAACCGATAGATATTATGCTCAGGGTAGTAGCTGGGGATAAGTAACGCAGAAACAGCAAAATAAAGACCAAAGCAGCTATGCTAATAACGATGATAAGAAAGGTTTGATTGGCAAGTAAACCAAAGGCAGAGCCCGTATTTCTAATATGGATCAAACTTAAGCGGTCAGTTATGGGGAGCGATTCCCCAAGTGCTAAGTGAGTTCTGATCCACAGCTTGCTCAGTTGATCTGAAGCGATTATCAAAGAAATAACGAGGAGACATAATGTTGCTCTCTTAATGCTATCACGCACAGACAGTTTCGAATTATCTTTGTCCACAACAAAGTCGCCGATTCTGTCGGGTCGCAACACAGTCGAGCACCCCTTTATCTTGCCCCTTTTGTTTCCTTTGCTTGCTGAGCCTTACAGTTCAGACATAAGCTTGCTTGAGGTATGGCCTCAAGACGAGCTTTCTCTATAGATTGCCCACAGGAATCGCACAATCCATAAGTGCCGGCTTCATATTTTTGTAAGGCATGCTCAACCTTGTTAACAGACTCTCCCAGCCTTTCTTCCAAGGCCAGTCTTTTCTCTAACTCGGAGGCTTCATCGGCTTCCTCTTCCCTTTTGCCGAATGGACTGCCTTCCTTCCTCTCTGCCGATGGCTGGCCGAGAGTTCTCAGCTGCTCTAGTTTTTCTAATAGCTCTGTCTTCTCCTTCTTTAACCTTTCATAAAGTTCAGCGAACTCTACCACTTTTTGTCCTCCGTATGATTTACAGCTATCTTATACCAAAATTCCACATGAACTGTGTGAGATCTATAGTTCTGCTATACGACGTTAGGTTTGCTAAAAACTTCCCTTATATCAGGATGTAAAGAGTCTCCGGGTTCTTTCACGGATTTGCATCTAATTTTATTAAGTTTCTTCTGCTTTTCTTCAAATTCAGTTCTGGAGTAAAGTTTCTCAGGATGCAGGTAAATATCATCTACATATCTTATCGCCCTAGGCACCTTAAAGCCCGTGGGGGAATCTACCCAATCCTCTAAACCTCCTCTCAGCAAAGAATCGAGTATTGCCATGGTAAATTCCAATCTTATATCCTTGTAATATTCCCCCTCCCCTATTCCTCCAGTATTTATCAAATAGTAATTTAGGTAGGGAATACCTTCTATTATCTCATAAAATATATTAGCGTGCTCGGCTAGGTCTCCGGCGACAAAGGGGTCGTAGAAAAATTCGCTCCTAATTTTCCCTGCCTGGGTTGGGTCACCAGCCGAGGATCCCATTGCCTGTCCCAGCACCATCAAGGCTGCTGCCTGTTCCCGGGTTAGCTTTGATATTGCCGGGATCAGTGGCCCCCTGGTGATAAGAATCAGATTGTCAATCCTGTCCACATCAATATAGGAACTGGCATGCATAAAATCTCTTCTTAATACCACTGCTCTGCCATTGGATGTTCTTTCGAAATTGTAAAAGTCAAAATCTCCGTCTTCGGTTACGTAAACATTTTCGCAGATAGTTTCCGGTTTTAACAGTCCGTAAAATATTTCGGTTTGCTCCCCGGGGTTCACACCCTCTGTTTTTACAAATATTCCCCCGGCTTCAAAGCCATGAAAAGAACCATCGGGCGTAAGAGTCCCCCCGTCGTCCTGAATAAGCCAGGACTTCTCCTCACCTTTTCTGGCCAGGATTCTAGAGGTTGTAGTTGTTTTCCCGTTGGCGCTTAATGCCACAAGTAACGTCCTCGTCATCCGATAGTCACCGTGTGCTGATTGAAGGTAATCCTCTCTACAGCCAGCATGTAGGAAGATGCCTCTCTTTTTCGTCTTAGCTGCCCAATCCTCGGCGGCGAAAACTCCCTTCTTATGTTCACCTATGTAGTTACCATTCCTAATTATCTTGACAAACCTTCCGTCATCCAACATAGCCAATCTGATGGTGATATCTTTATCGGGGAGCGGCTTTAACCGGTTAGTTTCAAAAGCCTCGTCAGCGAAGAATATGATGTAGTATGTTGGTTTTTTGACTTCTCCCTTTGGGGATATAAAAAGGTTCTTGCCTCCATACGCGACATGTGCAAACCGCTCAGGAACAATTAACCTGACTGTGGTGTTACTATTTTCATTGCCCACAATTCTGTCTATGGAAATCAATCTTTCTTTGCCCAAAGCCTTTTCACACTGAACTAACAGCTTTAGTTCATCCTCGCCAAAGGGATGGTCAACACTGTTTTTAGTGAACATTGCTGATCTGGAAGTCGGCTCACTTCGGGCGACAAAGTTTCCATAAATCGTTTTCCTAACCCCCGGTTGTTTTTCCACAAGCTGCCTCAGTTCCTCGTCAGGGGGGTTATGAGTCAACCGTTTTTCTTCAAGTGCCTTTTGCCAAATTCTGTCGGCAGTTATAATGAATTGGTCTAGCTCAAACGTTACCATCATGCTCCTTGAGAGAAATGCGATTTCTTGTTCCCAGTTTCCAGGAATTAGGTGTTTATATTTATTGCTTAGACCTCGCGGAATTCCCCTTCCACAGTACCTTCTTCTCCTCCTCCACCGGGTTCCTCTCCACCAGGTTCCTCTCCACCAGGCGGGGGCTGCCCTGGTTGCTGGTAAACCGATGCTCCGACCTGTTGCATAGCCTGCGATAGCTCCTGCATCGCATTACGAATGGCGTTTACGTCCTGCCCTTGAAGAGCCGACTTCACACTGGCTATCTTAGCATCTATTTCCTGTTTTGCATCGGCGGGTATCTTATCTCCGTGGTCGCGGAGAGTTTTTTCTGCGGTGTAAGCTAAGCTGTCAGCAGAATTACGTACCTCTATTTCCTCCTTACGTTTGACATCGTCAGCAGCATATTGTTCGGCCTCTCGTTTCATCTTTTCCACTTCTTCATTGCTCAATCCACTGGAGGCGGTAATAGTAATTTTTTGTTCCTTCCCCGTGCCTTTATCACGAGCGCTAACATTAAGGATGCCATTGGCATCTATATCGAAAGTCACCTCAATTTGTGGCACACCTCGGGGCGACGATAAGATGCCATCGAGCATAAAGCGTCCCAATGTTCGATTATCAGCAGCCATAGGACGTTCCCCTTGAAGAACGTGTATTTCAACGCTTGGTTGATTGTCACTAGCAGTGCTGAAAATCTGGCTCTTCGAAGTGGGTATAGTGGTATTGCGGGGTATAAGCGGTGTTGCTACTCCTCCTAGCGTTTCTATCCCTAGAGTGAGTGGGGTGACATCGAGAAGAAGGACTTCTCCCACTTCACCCTTAAGCACCCCAGCCTGAATGGCAGCACCTAAAGCTACTGCCTCATCGGGATTGATTCCCTTGACGGGCTCCCTGCCAAAGAATTGCGTTATGGTCTCCTGAACTTTAGGCATCCTTGTCTGACCACCGATGAGAATCACATTATTGATTTGGCTTGCCGTGAGGCCGGCATCGCTTAGGGCCTGGCGGCAAGGTCCAATGCTCCTCTCTATTAGGTCATCTGATAACTG
>SOHS01000006.1 GCA_004377135.1 Dehalococcoidia bacterium
TGGGGTGAACGGTGGGATTTGAACCCACGATCTCCAGGGCCACAACCTGGCGCCTTAACCACTAGGCTACGCTCACCACAACCACAAATATTATACTTGACAATGGCTATCACTTTCAATCTTGAAAACAAGCCTTTTTTGCACTTTGTTGTGGGGCGAAGTCAAGCCATGTAAACCCAGCAAACATGCTATAATTACCCGTCCCTAAAGTGCTATCCGGGTAGAAGATATGAGAATTTGCCTGCTGTCCTATAGAGGAAATCCTTACAGCGGTGGGCAAGGTATTTATATTTATTATCTAGCGCGCGAGTTCCAGCGGATGGGGCATGAAGTGGAGATAATAGCCAGTCCACCTCTCCCCGAAGTAAGCACAGGCGTAATCCTGCACTGCCTCAAGAGCTTAAGCATATATCATCCAGAAAGCTCTCTGAGAACCAATCTACCCAAAGTAAGAAATATTGTTGATTTATATGAACTATGCGCCACCCGCCAGGGAATGTTTGTGGAGCCTTTGACATTTAGCCTTAGAGCTTATGCCAAGGTAAGAGAGCTTTGTAAACAACGCCGTTTCGATATTATTCATGACAATCAAAGCCTTGGATATGGACTTCTTTTGATGAAAAGGTTAAACATACCGGTAATAGCTACCATACACCACCCCCTCCCCATAGATAGGCAGGCTGACCTGGAACAAGCGAATGGGCTGAGGGATAAATGGAGAATCAGAAAATTCTATTCTTTCATCCAAATGCAAGCTTTTGTCTCGCGGCGGTTAGAGCGAATAATCACAGTGTCTCAAAGTGCCGCCGAAAAAACAGAACTTTTTTTTAAGGTGCCCGCTGACAAATTAAGAGTAGTCTACAATGGCATAGATACCCAAATTTACAGTAGGAATAAAGAGGCAAGCCAGAACCGAAATGGCTTAATCATGGTCGGCAATACCGACGATAGGAAGAAGGGGATACTTTATCTACTGAAAGCATTACAACTGCTAGAAGCGGACGGGATAAAGCTAACCATTGTAGACGATGCTGAGCGGCATTCCTTATATACCGATGATGTGGGGCCGTTGCCTTCATACGGTTTGAAATTAGTAAAAAAGCTAAATTTAGACGGGATGGTGCACTTTAGCGGGCGGCTAACGCGCGAGGAACTAGCACAACATTACTCCGCCGCCCAAATCGCAGTAGTGCCCTCCCTTTATGAAGGTTTCGGGCTACCTGCCGCCGAGGCCATGGCCTGCGGCACCCCAGTTATAGCTACCACCGGTGGAGCACTGCCCGAGGTAGTAGGCGATGCAGGTATTCTAGTGCCTCCAGGAAGAGCTGATGCCCTGGCTGCCACAATTAAACAGTTGCTCGATGATAAACAGGCACAACAGCGGATGAGCGAGGCAGGGAGAAAAAGAGTGGAAGAGAAATTCAGTTGGGAGCAAGCAGCCAGAAAAACACTCGAGGTCTACCAAGAGGTACTGACAACAAGATGATTACTATAGAACCTGACCTTCTGGGTATCAAGGATGGGGATATTACTTTAGACGCCGGCTGCGGCAATGGCAGACACTCCTGGGAAGTCTATAATAAAAACCATTCCTACATCATCGCCTTTGACATCGATACACTGTGTATCAAAAAGAACAAGTACGTCTTAGATTCATTAAAGGAGGAAAGGAAAATTAAGGGCAGCTATCATCTTCTCATTGCCAATGTGACAAAGCTACCGTTCAAAGCTGGCACCTTTGATAAGATTATTTGTTCTGAAGTTCTGGAGCATATTCCCGGAGATAAAAGTGCAGTTGAGGAATTGATTAGAGTACTAAACAAAGATGGTGCCATCGGGATTAGCGTGCCTCATTACCTGGCTGAATCTATTTGTTGGAAGTTATCTGGAGATTACTA
>SOHS01000126.1 GCA_004377135.1 Dehalococcoidia bacterium
ACCAGATTGCAGTAGCTCAAGATAACTGGTCCTTCGCAGGGCCAGGTGATTCAGGCTCCGCGGTGGATAAAGATGGAAAGTTTGTGGGACTGGTTTTTGCTGGCACTGAAAACTACGTGTATATTAATAAGGCACAGCACATTATTAATGAGCTTGGTATCGCTGTTGAGCCTCTGGAAAATCAGTATAGCCTCACCATCTCCAGCACCGAGGGCGGTGAGGTAACCGACCCTGGGGAGGGGATGTTTATCTACGATGCCGAGATGGTGGTCCCCCTCGTTGCTGAGGCTGACGAACACTACTACTTTGTGGAATGGACTGGCGATGTGGGTACCATCACCGATGTTTATGATGCCACCACCACCATCACCATGAACGATTCCTACTCCGTCACCGCCAACTTTGCACTAGACCCAGGTTACTATAGCCTCGCCATCTCCAGCACCGAAGGCGGTGAGGTAACCACCCCCGGTGATGAGGATATTTTTGTCTATGCCGCTAACACTACGGTCAACCTTGGCGCTGAGCCTGACGAACACTACCACTTTGGCAACTGGACTGGCGATGTAAGTACCATCGCCGATGTCTATGCTGCCTCGACCAACATCACCATGTATGACTCCTACTCCATCACCGCTAACTTCGAGCTAAACGAAGGCTGGTACAGCCTCAGCATCTTCAGCACCGAAGGCGGTGAGGTAACCGCCCCTGGGGAGGGGACTTCTGTCCATGCCGCTAACACGACGGTCGCCCTTATCGCCGAGCCTAACGTAGGCTACCAGTTTTTAAGGTGGACTGGCAATGTAAGTACCATCGCCGATGTCTATGCTGCCTCGACTAACATCACCATGAACGCTTCCTACTCCATCACCGCCACTTTTCAGACGTCGCACCCCGAACCCGTCATGGCGACATTGACGGTATCCAGCACCACTGGCGGCTCGGTAACCACCCCCGGTGAGGGGACATTCTCGTATCCTCTCGGCACCGAGGTCAGCCTTGTGGCTGAGGCAGTGAGTGGCTACCAGTTTATCTACTGGTCGGGCGATGTGAGCACCTTCTCCGATGTCGACGCTGCCGAGACCACCATCATCTTGAATGGCGACTATTCCATCATAGCCAATTTTGGTAGGCCTGGGTTTTTTCAGTGCTTCATCGCCACTGCAGCCTACGGCACCCCGATGGCCGAGGAAATAGAAATTCTCCGTGGGTTCAGAGATGAATACCTGCTCACCAACCCGGTGGGAACAACTTTGGTGGAGTTTTACTACAGGGTCAGCCCACCAATAGCCGAGTTCATAACTGAGCATCCCAGCCTGAAGCCTATAGTGCGGGTTGGACTGTTACCCGCTGTAGCCATGAGCGCCGTAGCCGTAAACATTACCGTGGACGAGAAGACGATCGGAGCAGTCTTGCTGGTGCTGATTTCAGTGGCGCTGGCTGTCTGGGCAACAAGGCGGCGAGGCAGAGGTCCAGAGTATACCTGATGATGGAATTGTACATTGGACTGTTGTAATACCTCCAAGCCCCTGGCAATGCTCTCCCGACATAAAACCCCTCTTTGTTACTCATGACAGGAGGCGAAGGGCTTGCGATGACAGAAAAAGGATACACTTTTAAGGAAGTCCGTTTTTTGCTACAATTGCCCACCGAGCAATGAATTACTTTCTGGGCGTAGATATTGGCTCTGTTAATGCCAAGCTGGCGCTCGTAGATGAGAACGGCAAGGTCGTTGAGTTCGATACCGAAAAGGTAATCTCCAGCCCCAGAGCCGCAGTTAGTTCACTTATCGCCAGGCTGGGCGAGAGATTCAATCTCATAGAAATTGTCGCTGCTGGCGTATCTGGTTCCGGAAGGGCCGTTATCCCCAAAGAGCTCGGCTGGACGGAATACAGCAGTTCACTGACGATTGCCTCCGGCTTGCTCCACCGTTACCCCGACGTTAAAACTATCATACAAATCGGCGGCCAGAGTACCCTGGTGATAGAACTGGAAGACGGCTTGAAGAAGCCCTGGAAGGTGGTGTCCAATCCCCTTTGCGCTGCTGGCACAGGAAGATTTCTTGAGCAGCAAGCATACAGGATTGGCATCAGCATGGAGGACTTCGCCAGCCTGGCCCTGAAATGTAAAGGCACTCCCCCCAGGATAGCCGCCCGGTGCAGCGTCTTTGCCAAGACCGACCTTATCCACCTCCAGCAGAAGGGAGCCCCGCTGGACGCCATGCTCTACGCACTCTGCGAAAGCGTAGCCCGAATGGTCGCCTCTTTGAAGAAAGGAACTTTTCAGGAGCCGGTCTATTTTGTGGGCGGAGTTGCCGCCAATCCCGCCGTAGCTAGATCACTCAATGATATGATTTCTGCCAGGAACGGACATCCCGTTGAGGTAATCATTCCCGAAGACTACCTTCACATTGAGTCCCTGGGTTCGGCATTACTTTCCATAGGGAAAACTTCCCAGGGCGTTATGCTGTCAGGAACGGATGCCAAGCAGCGCCGTTTTGAAATGCCCAAACTGGAAATTGTCGCCGTTCAGGACGGCAAGGATGGTCAGAGGATAGAGGAACAATGCATTGGCTACCTCGGGGTTGACATTGGCTCCACCAGCACCAAGGCAGTGATAATGGATGAATCGGGTACACGATTGCTAGGAAAGAATTACCTGATGACTGCGGGAAGACCAGTTGAGGCTATCAGGCAGGTCTTCAGGAACTTGCTCCGGGATGGCGCAGACAAAGTTAAGATAGCTGGCGTGGGCGTTACTGGCTCAGGTAGATATCTGGTGGGTGGCTTCATTGGGGCAGACCTGATCAAGAACGAGATAACGGCACAGACCAGAGCCGCCGCCGAGATGGACCCCGAAGCCGACATCATTGAGATTGGTGGGCAGGACTCCAAGCTGGTCATCAAGAGAAACGGTGTGGTCGTGGACTATCATATGAACAAAGCCTGTGCCGCGGGGACGGGAAGTTTCATTGACGAACTGGCCGAAATGCTCGGCGTTTCGGTGACCAACGGTGAGTTTGCCGATTTGGCATTTGCCGCCCCCCATACTATTGATCTGGGGACGAGATGTGCTGCCTTTATGGGTCAGGCGGTGGCTTCGGCCCAGCAGGAAGGCGTACCCCTGGAAATAATCACGGCCAGTCTGACTAACTCCATAGCCAAAAACTATCTTTCCAAGGTGGTAGAGCACAGAAAGCTGGGTGACAATGTTATCCTTACTGGAGCGGTTTTCTACAATAAAGCTGTGGTCGCCGCCTTTCACCAACAGCTTGAAGGTAAAAAATTGACTGTGCCGGAGCACAAGGAGGTCAGCGGCGCTATAGGCGCAGCTCTCCTGGCAAAAGAGGCCATGGCCGACCAGGAATCTAAGTTCAAGGGCTTTCAGGAGATTGTGGATAGAGAGTGTAAGCTTACTACATTCGTGTGCAAAGGGTGCGACAACAACTGTACCATCACCAGGATGGAGATGCCCGGTGAAGAGCCTAGCTATTATGGCAGCAGGTGTGACAAGTACGATGCCATAGCCAGCCATGCTAAGAAAGAGACCTTCTTCGATAAGCGAGAGCAGTTGCTCTTTCGAGAGTACAAGAAGGATTCCGGCACAGGGCCTACGGTGGGCATTCCCAGGGCGTTATTGGTCTATGACTATGCTCCGCTAATCATTGGCTTCCTTAATGCCCTCGATGCCAGGGTTGTGCTTTCCAGCCAGACCAACAATGCAATCATGGACCAAGCCATCGAGTTAAGCTACACCGATAGTTGTTTTCCCATGAAGCTTCTCCACGGGCATGCGGCAATGCTTAAGGATATGGATTATATTCTTTACCCCTGCGCCATTCGCCTGGGTAGCAAAGATGGGGATGCGAACCAGAAATACTCCTGCCCCTTGGTTCAGGCCTCCCCGTTCATAATACGCAATGTGCTTGATTTTGGGGAACGGCTGTTGATACCCATAATTGATTTCAGTCGGGGCGATGACGACGTAATAAAGAACCTTGCGAATATCGCCGTGAAGATGGGGTTCAGTAGAAAGAAAGGCAAGGAAGCAGCCCTGGCTGGCATTCAATCTCAGCGGAGGTTCGAGGCTGACCAGGCAGCGCT
This sequence comes from Dehalococcoidia bacterium, assembly GCA_004377135.1. Classification (GTDB taxonomy): domain Bacteria; phylum Chloroflexota; class Dehalococcoidia; order GIF9; family AB-539-J10; genus RBG-13-51-36. Next base: position 4,104 of record SOHS01000126.1, read on the forward strand.
GGGCCGGGAACTGTTGGAACAACTGCGCCAAAGCGGCCAGTTGGGCGTGGTTCTCTTCGCCAGGTCTTATATGTCGCAGGATGCCGGGGCAAATCTGGGCATAGCGGAGAAGCTTGCTCAGCTCGGGGTGGTGCCCATACCGCTGGACTTTTTGCCACTGGAGTCGGTGAATGCCAAGGATTACTCTGACCGTCCGTACTGGTTCTATGAGAACAAATATATAGCCGGCGCTGATATAACTGCCTCAACCCCGCAGCTTTATGGGTTGTGGCTGACAAATTTTGGATGCGGCCCGAACTCCTTCATAATCCACATTGTGGAAGATATCATGGGGGGTAAGCCTCTGGGGCAGTTGGAAATAGACGAGCATGCTGCTGAGGCTGGCATCGTTACCCGGCTCGAAGCCTTCGTCGACACCATTAAAGGATTTGCCCATTTTGCCGGGAAGCATGAAGCGCCACATAAAGAAGATATTTATCGGAGAGCATTTCCGGCCGTCATTGATACCGCGAAGACCTTCATTATTCCCAGGATGACGCCGCACATTGAGCTTGTAGGTGCGCTTCTAGAGGGCAGCGGCTTCAGAGCAGTTGTGCTTCCTGAGGCCAATGAACGCAATCTACTCTATGCTGATAAGGTAACATCGGGGATGGAATGTTTGCCCTATCGGGTAACCCTGGGCGACTTTCTGAGGTTCAGTTACGAAGATGGCACTGACTTGAAAAACGTAGAGGCAGTTATGGCGGGGGCATATGGTCCCTGCCGCTTTGGGAAATATGCGCTGGAACAAATCAAGATACTTAAGGACGTGGGCATTGACATTCCCATAAGGACCACTGTGTCGAACAATGCGTATCGGGATACAGACATTAGCCCTCGTTTTGCCCGCCTCGCTTGGAAGGGCTGCGTGGCTATTGACTATCTCCAAAGGTCACTCTGGCGCACTCGCCCTTATGAAAAGAAGTCGGGCTCGGCAGACGAATTGTTTGATGAATATCTGGGTAGAATTGTCGGTCGCGTCCGTAAGAAAGAAAGTTTCGATGATATCCTGAGCCACGTAAATTTTGATTTTAGGTCTCTCATTGACCCTGAACTGCCCCGCAAGCCTCTAGTGGGCATTAATGGCGAAATCTTTTTGCGCTCCAACAGATTTAGCAACCAGGACCTGGTCAGGGAATGTGAAAAGGCTGGGTTGGAGGTCGTCGTCTCTTCCATAGGAGAATGGATAAAATATATCTTCTACCGGCATGTTGAGGATGCTGTAAGGGACCGCAAATTCCTGAAGGCGCTGATTAGCTATATTATAAAACGTGTCTGGGAACATGACGAGCACAAGGTAATCAAACATTACGAGAGTCTCGTTGATATGAAAGAGCCCTCAACGGAGGAGGTACTGAGGTTGACAAGTGAGTGGCTTTCCCCGAAATGCGGAAGCGAAGCAGTTCTCAGTATAGGTACTGGAGTCGAATGGATGGAAAATCCTAAGTTTGCTGGTGTGATATCGGTGATGCCCCATGGCTGTATGCCCGGTGGAATTGTGGCAGCGATGTCGGAAAAGTTCAGTGCCCTGTATCGTAAGCCCTGGATCAATCTTACCTATGACGGCTTTGTAGAAAGCACCAACCTTACGAGAATAAATAATTTTGCTGAGGT
>SOHS01000029.1 GCA_004377135.1 Dehalococcoidia bacterium
CAACTATCTGGCAAACTTCAGCAGTTCCATAACAGATTCGATTATTTATTTTTATACGCATATGGAGCTCCCTCCAATACTAATTGAATATAGTCTAAGACCCATTCGCTTCTCCGTCAATCACCCATTAGTAACCGTACTTTCGTAAGGGGAGGCTTGTCCTCTTCCAATTGGTAGGAGCACACAAGTAGTTCCCTGCAGAAACTCTTATTACCACAATGGCCATATCGGGCTCTCTGTTAAAAGTGCCGGTAGAAAGCGGTGCTCATTGTGAAGAGCGAGGCGAAATGCCCGGTACGGCAGATAATTACCCACTGTTCAAGTTGCCTACCACACCATCTGTGATATATACTTTGAAATCGACTTACTAGCAAAGCTGATTAATCTTATTCAGGAGGTTAACAATGAGTATTTCCCCGGAGAGTTTTTCTCTATCAGGTAAGGTGGCCCTGGTGACCGGTGGCAGTCGGGGCATCGGGAAGGCTATTGCTGTTGGGCTTGCTAAATTTGGTGCCGACGTAGCTGTAACCAGCCGAAAATTGCCGGACCTTGAGGAAGTGGCTGCAGAGATAAAGGGATTAGGGCGGAGGTCAATGGCTGTGGCCACGCATGTAGGCAGAATGGATGAGATAAAGAATCTGGTCCCGAAGGTAAAAGACGAGCTTGGCAGAATTGATATTCTGGTGAATAACGCTGGTACCAATCCAACCATGGACCCGGCTATAAATATAGAAGAGCGTGCCTGGGATTCTATTATGAATCTCAACTTGAAAGGACTATTCTTTCTCAGCCAGGCGGTAGCCAGGTTGATGCAAGAGCAGGGCGGGGGCAAAATTATCAATGTCGCTTCAGTAGCTGGTATTACCCCCGATATTTTGCCAGTTTACTCTATAAGTAAGGCTGGGGTGATTATGGCAACAAAAGTTATAGCACAACAGTGGGCTCAGTATAATATCAGAGTGAATGCGATAGCGCCGGGATTGGTCAAAACTCGGTTCAGCGAAGCTCTCTGGAGCAACCCGGATATTGCACAAGCTGTCATGACGAGGACTCCATTGCAGCGTATAGCCGAACCTGACGAGATGGTGGGGGCTGTGATTTTCCTGGCTTCCGATGCTTCCAGCTATGTGACCGGACATGTTCTGGTTGTAGATGGTGGCTCTGTCATATAGCAAATATTTTGATTTCGGTAAAGGAGGCTTACAGTAATTACATCGAGTGAATATCTAAAAGGTATGTAAGTAGTCTAACGTACTAAGCGGGACTACTTTCACACTCGGAAACTAAAAAGCCCTCTTTTCACCACTTCCCCGAAGCTAATTCTTTCCTCAGTCCCAACAGAGATGATAAATTTGGGCTAGATTTTGTCTCTCAGGTTCGGGCCGAGCAGAATTTGCACACGGTTTCGCCCTTTTTCCTTAGCCTTGTAGACAGCCTCGTCAGCGCGAGAAATCAGAGAGGCGGCATCATCGTTCCGTTCCCACCCAGCTAGCCCCTGGCTCACGGTTATGGTGAATATATTCCCGGCAGAGTCTTTGAGCTCAGTCTTCTCAATCATGTTGCGGAGTCGCTCAGCTGCAACCCATGATGAAGACAAATTGGTCTTGGGCAAAATAATGATAACCTCCTCCCCTCCATAACGTCCAGCTATATCTGTATCTCGAATATTACCACGAATTAAAGTGGCAATTTTCTCCAAAACCTCATCTCCAGTGAGGTGTCCATGGCAATCATTGACCTTCCTAAAATGGTCGATGTCCAGCATGATCAGGCTGAAATCCTCCTTGTAGCGGTTAGCAAGATTAACTAACTCACATAGCTTGCCTACAATTGATCGGCGATTGTACAATCCGGTCAGCGGATCAAAGGTTGC
>SOHS01000017.1 GCA_004377135.1 Dehalococcoidia bacterium
CCCCCAAAAGTTCAAGATTTAACCAGCCGCTATCAACATGTTATACCTGAAGTAAAACGCATCGGCATCATTGCCGGAGCTATAATTTTGGTCCTCATAATCCTGTCTTTTGTTCTTGGTTGACATCTTCAGCTGGTGAACTGTGGTGGATTTAGAGCGGGCTAGAGAGAATCTACTTAAACATCTCGAGTACGAAATTGCGGACAAGCGTGTAATTGAGGCTATGAAGCGTGTTCTGCGTGAAGCCTTTGTATCGCAAGAGCAATATCACGTCGCTTATGATGATAGACCCTTAGGCATTGGCTTTGGACAAACTATCTCCCAACCCTTCATTGTGGCTCTGATGGTACAAGCTCTGGAACTCAGGGGGGATGAAAAGGTACTGGAGCTAGGTACTGGAAGTGGCTATGAGGCTGCGATATTAGCTGAGTTAGCTCAAAAAGTGGTTACTGTGGAGTGTATACCTGAATTGGCGGAATCAGCCAGGCAAGTTCTGGATAATCTGAGTTATTCCAACATCGAAGTTCACGTATCTGGTAGAACCTTGGGTTGGCCAGAGGAAGCTCCTTATGATGCTATTATAGTTTCTGCTGGTGCCCCCACTGTGCCTAAAGTCCTTTTGGAGCAACTAGCCTGGAATGGGCGCTTGGTAATCCCTGTAGGTTCTCGATGGCAGCAGGAATTACTCAGGGTCACTAAACTTAGGAAAAGAAACCACATAGAAAACTTAGGTGGTTGCTATTTCGTGCCCCTTATTGGTGAAGGTGCCTGGGGTAAGTGAAAAGCTTGATTAGTGCAAATATCCTTAACGCTGAAACCGAGAGTTGTGAGAAGTTGCCACATTGTGAGTTAAAATAGTAAGTCCTGAATAATTAAGAAATAGAGGAGGAAAGCCAAGGTATGGACATCGTTGAAGCTATCCAACAAAGGAAGAGCATTCGGGCTTTTAGACCAGACCCTGTGCCCCAGGAAATTCTGAAGGAGATATTGGAGCTGGCCTTACGAGCTCCCTCCTGGGCAAATACTCAGCCCTGGGAATTTGCTATAGTGGCCGGGGAAAAACTAGAGGAAATGAGACAAGTCTTTGTTGAAAAAGCAGAAGAGGAACACAATCCAGACATCCCTCGTCCTCGAGAATTTCCCGAGCCTTACGATACTCGTCGCCGTGTTCTGGGCAGGAAGGTTCTCGAATTGAAGGGAATACAGAGGGAGGATAAAGAAAAGAGGAGATGGTGGCTCTTGCAAGGCTTGAGGCTGTTTGAAGCTCCTTGCGTCATCTATATCTATATTGACCGTTCTTTCTACCTACAGGGCGACGGGTTGAACATTTGGCCTATATTTGATTGTGGTTTGGTAGCTGAGAACATAATGCTGCTGGCTACCAAGTATGGGCTAGGAACAATTGCTCAAATACAGGCTGTCGTGTATCCTGATGTGTTGAGGAAGTTGTTGGGAATACCAGATTCCAAGCTTATAGTGCTGGGAATAGCCGTTGGCTACCCTGACCGGGATGACCCTGTAAACCAGCTCCGCTCCGAAAGAGAACCATTGGATAATGTGAGCACCTGGTATGGTTTTGATTAAAAGATACAAAAAGTATGTCCCTGAGCTTGGAAATGAGTAATTCTTGGTACCTTGTATACGATTGTGCAATATGTCGTGAAACTGTGATTTTTGACTATTGACAAGGTGAACAGGTAGCGGGCCTAGGCTTTCAGCATCTCCTTCTTCCGCAGCACCTTCTCCGTATCCTTCTTGGCACCGACCTTCTGGAAGACAGCAAGTGCTTCATCCAGGTCATCATGCGCCTTGTCCCGGTCTCCCTTGCCGCCGCGAGAAAGGTACATCAATCCTCGCTCATAAAGGGTCCTGGCTTCATCCCAGGGGAGCTGGTATTGCCGGTTGATTTGAATAGCCCTGTCAAAGGACTCGGTTGCTGTATCCCAGTCCTTCCGCGCTGTGGCCAGCATGCCTCTGGCCAGATACATGGGTGCAGGCAGGCCATACCAGTTCTGCCCTGGTTTCATAAGTTCAAAACCCCTGTTCACATATTCCGCCGCCTTATCAGGCTGGCCCATCTTAAGATAAAGCTCAGCCAGCACCGGAAGCACCCACAGCTCAAAAAGCACGTTGCCCCCCTTCTGGCAGATTTCCAGGCTCTTCAACAGGAATTCTTCAGTTTTGGGATAGTTTTCCAACTCCAGGTTGAGGCTGCCCAGGGCAAAGGAACACGCACCCACGGCGGCAAAGTTGTTCCTGTCTTTATGGGCAGCTATTGACCCTTCCAGATACTCCCTGGCCTTTTCCAATTCTCCCTGGCGCAGATAGTGAAATCCAACGCCGGCAACGTCTTCAAAGGGGCAAATTGCCCCGGTTTCTGCCACTGAGGCCTTGTCCTGTATGGTCTCGACCGCCCGGCAGGACTCCTCCGCCTTGGCAACTTCTCCGGATAGCGTATATATTAGCGCCAGCGGGCGTCTCAGGAAGAGTTCAATTGTAGGTATACCGAACTTAGTCGTCTCCGGGAGAGCTTTCTCTCCCCATTTCCTGGCCATTGGGACATCCCGCAACAAAGCCAAGCTGAGGGTAAGCTGTTGTCCCAGCATGCCGATAACGAGCGAGCTTCCCTTGTTGACGACAGGGGCCCAGACATTCTCATTATAGGCTATACCTTCGTCTACCCGTCCCGTGTAAGTCCATGCCGTTCCCAGGCCGGAGGCTGCCTTCAAGCGGGTGCCCATAGGCACACCCAGCCCTGCAAATATGTCCACAGCTCTCTGTGCCCAGCTTAGGGCGGTAGCCGGTTGGCCCAGGTGGAGATATACATGTGCCATACGTTGATATATCATCGCCTTATCCACACTATCAGGGTCCTCTTCTACCATGGTCCTGGCCGCCTCCACGTGTTCAAGGGCCAAATCTTCCCTGCCCAGGATACTGTATATGGTTATGAAACGCATCTGAGCGCGGATTATGTTTTGTTTGTCGCCCAGCTTCTCATACAGCTCCAGTGCCGACCTGGTATAGCCAAGGGCAGCATCATGATCCATTTGGGCTAAAGAGACGTCGACCAAATTCTCTAATACCTGCGCCTTCTTGGCAAGCTCCTCTTCTATCATTAACCTCTTTTCTCCATCAGCTTCAGTGCGGTTTCGTAATATCGCCTCGCTTGGTCCCAGGCGAACAGCTTGGCTGCTTTATCGCCGGCCTTCTGAGCGTAGTCAACAGCCTTGGACAGGTCATTTCCCTCAAGAAAGTGGTATGCCAGCGCTTCCAGATAATCGTCTGTCTTCCTAGCATATACATTCTCTATCGCTTCCCCCACCTTCAGATGGTGTCTTCTCCTTCTGACTGTACTGATGTCCTCGTAGAGCACATCTCTGAGCTGAGTGTCGGCGAAGGCATAGACCTCCTCCCCCGGGATGTGCCTGTCCACCACCAGTCGGGCGTGCAGGCACTTGTCAATTATGTCGATCAATTCGTTTTCACCTAAGCCAGTAACCTCTCTTAGCACCGGAAAACTGAACTCTCTGCCAATCACCGCCGCTGTGCTCAGGACGTGGAAGGATTCTTCATCCAAGCTCTCCAGTTTTTTCCCGAGTACCTCCTTGATACCTCGAGGCACATGTACCTGAGATAGGTCCTTGACCCCCCAACCTTTTTCTACAGGGTATACTGCTCCCTCTTCGACCAAAGAGCGTAATACTTCCTCGACAAAGAATGGATTGCCTTCCGTCTTGCCATAGATCAGGTCAGGCAGCTCGCTGGGAACCTTCTCGCCGAACGTCTGCCTGGTCATTTGAAGAATATGATCGAAGGCCAGTCGCTTTAAGGGAAGCGCATAAGACAGCCTCTCCCGGTTTATTTTAGCAACAGAGCGAGAGAGGGAACGCTGATCTTCCAACTCCAGGTCACGATAAGCACCCACAACCAGGAGGTGCTCAGCGGTGATGGCACGCGCCATGTGGAGCAAAAGCCCCATCGAGGCATCATCAAACCACTGCAGGTCATCCAAGAACAGCACAAGCGGAGGCTCTTTGGAGATGTTGACAAAGAACTGAGTAACCGCCTCGTAGAGGCGGACATGCTGTTGAGCGGAGGGTGCTGGCGCTGAAGATGGGATGGTGCCCAACTTCTCGCCAACCTCAGGCACTAGTTTTGCCAGTTCTGGAGCGAATGTACCTACAGCTTTGAACAGAAGAAGTGGTGGTGCCCAGCGAAAGTATTCCTTGATGATATCGCTCCAGGGCTGGTAGGGGACAGCACCTTCACGCTCGTAACCCCTGCTCATGAGACACTGAGCACCTCGGAGCTTGGCGTAGCTTCTCAGTTCATAAGCCAGCCTGGTCTTACCAATACCAGCCTCTCCGGTGATAAAGACCAGGCTTCCTTCACCCCTTAAGGTTGCATCCAGACGTGTCCTGAGGATTTTTGTTTCTTGCTCCCGGTCCACCAGCGGCTGAGCCCACAGTGGCTCAGGAGTAGGAATGGTCTCAGCAGCTTTCCCCTCGGTTGGCACCTCCACATATGTGGGTCTGGCCTCCGGCCCCTCAATCACAGACTTGAGAGCTTGGAAAAGCTCACCAGCTGACTGGTAGCGCTGGTCGGGGTCTTTGGCAAGAAGCTTGAGGATGACCTGCTCCAGGGCCGTTGGAATCTCGGGGGCCAGTTTTCGGGGCATCATGGGCAGGTCGTTGATATGGCTGAAAATGACTTTAACCGGATCATCTCCGTGGAAGGGAGGCCTGCCAGTGACCATCTCATAAAGAACGCAGCCCAAAGAATAGAGATCTGACCTGGTATCGGAGCGCTTTCCCAGAGCTTGCTCGGGAGGCAGATAGGCAGGAGTCCCTATTATCACACCTCTCTGTGTGAGATTGGGTCCACCCAATGCTCTGGCCAGGCCGAAGTCCATCAACTTGGGCAGTCCAGCGGAGGTAATCATGATGTTCTCCGGCTTGATGTCTCGGTGGAGGATGCCATGAGAATGCGCATATTCAAGTGCCTGGCAGACTTGGCTGCCGATTCTGAGAGTGGTAGCAGCGTCACAGCGTGCATCAGGTTGAGAGCCGATCAAACCGCTTAGGTTAGGGCCATCGACGAACTCCAGGATGAGGTAATGGCTCTCGCCCTCCTGGCCGATGTCGTATATGGCGACAATATTAGGATGAGAAAGGCCGGCGGTGGCCTTGGCTTCCTGTTCAAAGCGGGCAAAGGACTCATGGTCAAGGCCTTCACCCTTAATGACCTTAATGGCTACGGTGCGGTCGAGCCTGGTGTCTTCAGCCTTGAAGACAATACCCCTGCCGCCCTCTCCCAGCTTCTTTGCGACCTTGTACCTACCGCCCTGGAACGATTCAAACAACGCTCATCTCCTGCCACCGTGATCGGAGCCTATCGCTCAAACTTATGAGCAATTGCTGCATGATTTATATAATCATACTCGTGGGTGAATATGGAGTCAATGTTCCCTGACCCG
>SOHS01000057.1 GCA_004377135.1 Dehalococcoidia bacterium
ATGAACATCATGTTGATGCTGCATATAATAATGTCATCCTTCATGTTGTGATGTGGCATGATTGTAGTTCAGCTACCTCATTACAAAGTGGCAAGACAGTTCCCGTGCTATGTCTGGCGGCGGCATTGCGGCACCAAGCTTATTTGCTGCCTTACCAACTCCCTTGCTTTCAGATACTGGACCATATGGATAGGCAAGCTTTGGGAAAGCTATTGAACGCTGCCGGTGAAGCAAGGTTTGAGCAGAAGGCGATGAATTTTCGAGCCGAGATTCTTCGCTTCGCTCAGAAGGAGGAGGCAGGGCAGGTGCTTTTCCGGGGCATGATGAGGGCTCTGGGTTATGCTAAAAACACAAAGCCCTTTGAATATCTTGCTGACAGAGTGCCTCTCAATCGCATAGAAAAAAGAAAAAGTGTGGCTCTAAAGCAAGCTTTATTGTTAGGCACAGCCGGGTTATTACCCTCCCAAAGATGGCAAGGAGAATTTGCAAGGGAAAAAGAAGTCCAAGAATTGGAGCAACTATGGCAGTCGGCGGATAAAAAGGTCGAAACCATGAAGGAAAGTGACTGGAACCTCTCACATATATACCCCAACAATTCTCCAGTGCGACGTATTGTCGCCCTTAGCTACCTTCTTGAGCGTTACTCAGAAAAAAAACTGTTAGCAGGGATATTGCAGCTAGTGAAGGAAGCGCCTCTGCCTGGTGGGCACTGTGTGCTGGAGAACGGCCTGACTGTGACCGGTGATGGCTACTGGCGGGACCATTTCGATTTTGATATCAGAAGTAAAACAAGGATATCGGCCCTTTTGGGAAATAGCAAAGCAGGTGAAATTGCAGTAAACGTGGTATTGCCCTTTGCTTTTTCCTGGGGAGAATTAACTAGCGAAACGAAGCTAACAGAGAACTCTATAGAGCTTTACCGTAATTACCACAAATTGGCTGAAAATTGCATAACGCAGCATATGAGGAAGCAGCTTTGCCTTGAAGAATCTTTTGTTTTCACTGCCTGTCATCAGCAAGGGCTTATTCATGTATTCAGGAATTACTGCCGAGAGGGAAGATGTGGACAGTGTCCTCTTGTTAGGTAAACAGAGCCACAGGATAGTGACAAACTTGCAGAAATGAGTTATCATATAATTGGAGAGCAGTGGGCCATCAGGGCAAACTCGAGAGGCATGCTGGTTCCTTTGCACGGCACTCCACCGAAAGAGTAGCCGTTTCAGAGGTTCGAATTTTCACATTGGATATCCGGGGCGAGGTCAGCGTTCGTCACGGCGATGGAATCCACCCAAGCAGTCTCCGAATCTGGAGACTCTTTATTTGCTGACACGCAGAAGGAGGTAATGAATGACTGACTTCGGGAAAACACTCGTGGAATGTCTGGAATCCAGACAGGCGTTCGAGCGGATGGTCATCTTAAATGATGAGAAAACAGGACTTGAAGTTAGTGTTGTTATCCACGATACCACACTGGGTCCGGGTCTGGGCGGCACCAGGTGGTATCCATTTTCCACGAGGACGGAGGCTCTCGTCGATAATCAACGCTTGGCGAAAGACATGACCTATAAGCTGGCCTTGGCCGTGGGCGAGGATACCGAATTGGCACAAGCCGGTGTTAGTTTCGGCGGTGGTAAGGCGGTGATTCGAGGCCAGCCAACGCAAGACAAAGACAGGAGAAAGGAACAGCTACGAGCTTATGCAGCAGTAATAAACAGCCTTGGAGGGGGATTCGTGACTTCGGTAGATGTAGGAACCTCTGTAGAAGATATGATAACAATGAAGGAGGTGACCAAATGGGTAGCCGGACTGCCGAAGGAAATGGGAGGAAGTGGTGACCCTTCACCAGCAACGGCTCACGGAGTTGCCTGGGGAATGAGAGCTTGCCTCGAAGCAGTGTTTGACACTGATTCGTTTCGGGGCAAGACTGTCGCCATTCAAGGCATTGCTGGAAAAGTGGGTAGCATCTTGGCCAGAGACTTGGCCCGCCAAGGGGCCATACTTATTGGTTCAGGAGGCGTAAACCAGTCAGCGGCTCAGAAAATCGCTACAGAAGTAGGTGCCAAGCTGGTTCCTCCAGATGAAATATATGAACAACAATGTGATGTGTTCGCGGCTTGCGCTCTGGGCGGGACACTCAATGACAACACCATACCCAAACTGAGATGCCGCATCACTGCCGGGGGAGCGAATAATCAGCTGTGGGAACCGACCCAGCATGCGACAATGCTGCGGGATAGAGAAATCTTACATGCCCCCGCGTTCTGGATAAACGCGGGAGGGGTAATAAACGTTGCTCATGAGCTCCATACAGAAGGGTATTCTGAGGAAAGAGCCTTCGCAGACGTAAAGAAGATCTACGACCGAGGCAGGACGATAATCGACATTTCGCGGAAAGAAGGGGTAACTCCTTACGCTGTCGCTATCAGGCTGGCTGAAGATAGGATTCGAAAGGCTAAGAGGACAGACTGTCCAGCAAAACGTAAATGATCCAAGACAGAGACCATCAGCTGTGCGAACAGCACTTTAGTAGCCTAATCCCAAGACGTGCCCGAATGTGGCTTCACTTGAGTAATACCCCGGCCGAAATCTGCGCCGTGACTCTGCCTCACAACAGAGTTGCAGCAGCATGCAAGTCGGAGACATCTCCGATGGCAGCGCAGAGAACACTGACAAAGTGCCAGAGACACCCTATCATCCAGAGCCTGGGGCCGATTCGCTGCTCGGCGGGACACTGGAGCAACGACAGACATTCTGCATGCTCTCAGACAAGGCACACACATGCCAAAAGGAACAGTAGTAATTGATCGAGAGCGGTGTAAGGGCTGCGGCCTGTGTCTCGCCTTATGTCCCGAGGATGTGCTGGCCTATTCGGCCGACTATAACCAAAGCGGGTACAACGTTGTTTACATGGAAAGACCTGAACGTTGCATCGGCTGTGCCTTCTGTGCCCAAACATGTCCCGACATAGCGATTGAAGTCTATCGAGAGAAGAAATCACAGCAAAGGGAGTGACACTATAGACAAGGTGCTGATGACAGGAAATGAGGCTATGGCCGAGGCGGCTATTTGCGCAGGCTGTCGCGCCTACTTCGGCTATCCGATCACCCCCCAGAACGAGATACTTGAATACATGGCGACTCGTATGCCCGGGGTGGGTGGGGCGTTCATCCAGGCGGAGAGCGAAGTGGCAGCAATCAACATGTGTTATGGAGCATCGGCAGCTGGCGTACGAACTATGACCTCGTCATCCAGTCCGGGCATAAGCCTTAAAATGGAGGGAATATCCTATCTCGCCGGTGCCGATTTGCCCTGCGTGATTATCAATGTAGCGCGTGGCGGCCCCGGTTTGGGTAACATATCCCCAGCTCAAGGAGATTACTTCCAGGCAACCAAGGGAGGAGGACACGGCGACTACCGCATGATTGTCCTCGGACCTGCCACCATTGCGGAGGCGATTGAAATGGTGATGTTAGCATTCGACTTGGCAGACAAATATCGCGTTCCGGTGATGATCCTGTCTGATGGGATGCTCGGTCAGATGATGGAGCCTATTACGCTCCCGGAACCCGTTGACCCTGCCTCTCTGCCGGGCAAGCCCTGGGCTCTCACCGGTGCCAGGGGTCGCCACCCAAATGTGGTTACGAGTTACGCCATAGACCCTGGGGACCTGAGCCAGATCAATACCAAACGCCAGAGCCGCTACCACCAGATAGAAGAGAAGGAGGTACGTTACCGGGAAACCGAGACCTCTGACGCCACTATTGTTATAGTGGCTTACGGCACGGTGGCTCGAATTGCCAGAACCGCGGTCAGAATGGCGAGGAGCCAGGGTATCAAGCTCGGGATGATGCAACCTATCACACTGTGGCCCTTTCCATACGCGCCACTTCGCACGCTCTCCAGCCGGGTCAATACCATCCTCACCGTGGAGATGAGCGCAGGCCAGATGATAGAGGATGTACGCCTGGCAGTCGCTGATCGGGCTGAGACCCCGTTCTACGGTGAGGTCGGCGGATTGGTGACCACACCCAAAGACATCCTAAGAGAGGTGAAGCGTAATGTCAGTTAACATGGACAACATGGTCAAGGTTTTCGAACGGCCTCGGAGCCTCACCGACGCCCAGTTCAGTTATTGCCCCGGTTGCCACCATGGACTGGTGACGCGAATCATCGCCCACACGATAGACGAACTTGGCATCCAAGACCGCGCCGTAATCGTAGCCTCGGTCGGCTGTTCAGTCACCATGTACGAATGGTTTCGGTGCGATGGCATCCAGGCCGCTCATGGCCGGGCTTGTGCGGTCGCCACTGGGATCAAGCGAGTCAATTCGAACCTGATTGTCTTCACTTATCAGGGTGATGGCGACCTGGCTGCCATCGGTACGGCAGAATCAATCCATGCCGCCAATCGCGGTGAGAATATCACCGTAATCTTCATCAACAACCAGATCTATGGAATGACCGGAGGACAAATGGCGCCCACCACCCTTCTCGGGCAGCGGGCAACCAGTTGTCCCGACGGGAGAAATGCTCAGCTCGCCGGCTATCCGATTCGCTTCGCTGAGGTGATTGCCCAGCTTGACGCCCCGGTCTACGTCACCCGCCAAGCGCTTTACGACCAAAAGCGAATCATGGCGGCAAGTCGGGCAATCAAGAAGGCCTTCCAATGCCAGATCGACGGTAAGGGTTACTCGCTGGTGGAGATCCTCACCAATTGTCCTACCAACTGGCGGATGAGTCCCGTTGAAAGCAATAGCTACGTGATGAATCAAGTAGTCGGAACATTCCCACTTGGTGACCTTGTCGATAGGGGTTAACATGGAGAAATCATTTGTATTTGCTGGCTTCGGCGGACAGGGAGTCATCCTGGCGGGAAAACTCCTCGCCCAGGCAGGTACTGACTACGGGCTGGAGGTGACCTGGCTTCCCTCCTACGGCCCGGAGATGAGAGGAGGAACCGCGAATTGCACCGTGGTTCTTTCTGATGAGCCAATCGGCTCGCCTGTTGTGGACTACCCGACCGCCCTGATCGCCATGAACCTGCCTTCTCTCAACAGGTTTGAGAAGACTGTGGCTAAGGGAGGCACGATACTGGTCAACTCTTCCCTCATCACCCGCCTGACAGAACGCAACGATGTGTTGGTGCTGAGTGTGCCAGCAAATGACATCGCTGTATCACTGGGCAACTCCCAGGCAGCCAACATGGTGGCACTCGGCGCGGTCATCAAGGCTACGGGAACAATCTCACTCGAATTGATAAAGAGTACAATGGCCAGGATGCTCAGTCACAGGAATAGTGCAAAGCTCATAGCGCTGAACGAGCAAGCGCTAGACGCAGGTTACAACGCTGTCTAGAGGTGCGCTCAAGAACGCGACTTTGGCCTTGTGACGACGTGCTCGCCAGCACAATCTTGCCGCATCATGGAGAAAGCAA
>SOHS01000070.1 GCA_004377135.1 Dehalococcoidia bacterium
GGACAAGCCTGGGTATTAGGGTCGCGGCTAAATGGGAGAAGTAGCAGTAATTTAAGGAAGCGCATAGGCTACGTGGCTCAGGTAGAAAATATCGACCCCAGGTTGCCCATCAATGTTAGAGAGACGGTAATGGTAGGCTGCTATGGTCGCCTGGGACTATTCCGTCGGCCGACACGGGCTCAATGGAAAACAGTAGATGAGGTATTGGAAATGGTGGGCATGGCTCATTTATCTCAACGCCCAATAGGCCATCTATCCGGGGGCGAATACCAAAGGGCGGCCATTGCCCGAGCTTTAGTTCAGCAGCCTGAGATATTTCTTCTCGATGAGCCGACAGCTTCAATAGATAAAAAAGCCCAACGCGAAATCTTAAGCCTGATACAGCTCATTCACAAGGAGTATCATACGACCACTCTATTTGTCACCCATGACCTTAGAACACTGCCCTCTACTTGCCAACGACTGATTCTAATGAAGGATGGCAGGATATGGCAGCAAGGTAGCCCGGAGTCAATGCTCAGGGAAGAGGTGCTGAGTCAGCTTTACGGAGCTCCCATCTCAGTATCAACTGAGATTGCTCCACTTCAGACATAACGACAGGTGATGGAATGGATTTTTCTATTTTACAGTACCATTTCATGCAGAATGCGATTCTTGCCGGGTTACTCGGTGGCATAACCTGTTCTGTGGTGGGCGTCTTCGTCGTTACCATGCATCTCTCCTTTATCGGGGTATGCATTGCCCACGCTGCTTTTGCCGGAGCGCTCCTCGGCCTCTGGCTGGGGTTTAATCCCTTGATTGGTGCCTTGCTCTTCAGCCTGGCCTCAGCAGCCATCATCGGGCCCGTGGCTGACCGTGGAGAATTAAACCCCGATACTTCAATAGGTATTATTTTCTCCCTGATGCTGGGGCTTGCTTTCCTTTTCATGGGGTTGATGCCCGGGGCCAGGACTGAAGCCTTAAACCTGTTCTGGGGAAGTATATTGACCGTTAGGCAACAGGACATCATCTTTCTAGCTGTTATAACAGGCGTAATAGGTGGGCTGGTGGCCATCTTCTATAAGGAAATTCAGGCAGTGATTTGCCATCGAGAGGTAGCCCTAGCCGTAGGTATACCGGCAACAGTAATTTTCTACGGCTTGTTGTTCTCCACGGGGGTGACTATAACTGCCTCTCTGCAAAGTATCGGCGGTTTGCTTATCTACTGCCTTATTCTCAATCCCGCAGCGGCTGCCTATCAACTTACTTATAGCTTAAAGCGGATGCTCCTTATCGCTGTTGCTTTTGGTATTATTTCTTGCTGGGCCGGACTCGCAGCCTCATATTTGCTCGACATTCCCTCAGGTGCCGCCATAGTGATAACTTCTGCTATTATCTTCGGCCTGGCAACGGCATTCTCCCCTAAGAGAAAAGTGAAGGGATGGCAGCAAATTCCGCTAGCAGGTTAGCTATGCAACTTCAAGAATATTTCGACCAACTAGCCCCGACCTGGGATCAAGAGCTTACCGGAGAGAGGTTGAAGTGTCTTGGCAACATTGTCAAGGAACTAGTCGTTAAACCTGGATATTGTGTGCTTGATATTGGCAGCGGTACGGGTGTCCTTTTACCCTTTCTAATCGCAGAGCTGGGTGATGAGGGAAAAATTGTAGCCCTGGATTTTTCAGCGGAGATGCTCATTCAAGCGAAAGCCAAAACCTTCCAGCCTATAGTTGGTTTTGCTCAGGCTGATGTTCTCGCCATTCCCTTGGCTGATAATTCTGTGGACCTGGCTATATGCAACAGTGTCTTTCCTCATTT
>SOHS01000046.1 GCA_004377135.1 Dehalococcoidia bacterium
AAGGGTTATGGCTCAATCTTATGTTCGGCTATTACTGCGGGGTGTCGTGGAGCCTTTGCTGCTCTTTATTATAGGCGAATTACCCATACATGGCTATGAAATTGCCAGAGAACTGGAGCGGAGGAGCGAAGGCTACTTTGATCTTACGGCAAGCACCCTTTACTCCGCATTACGCCGTTTAGAGAGCAGAGGCCTTGTGTCAAGCTCGTGGCAGTACATTGCTAAGCAAAAGCGCCGATGTTATGAGTTGACCGAGAAAGGTCGTCAGATTCTGGCTGAAGAATTAACTCAGTGGGAGCAGTTCCTTGGCGCTACCGACAGAGTTATAGACAGCCAGTGAAGTGGAAATTCAAATCCTAGGGGCCCATTTAGCTGAGCAAAAAGGGGCACGGTTAACCTCGCTATTAATTGATAGTGTTTTAGTTGTAGATGCTGGTGGACTTACCTCCGCCCTTTCTCTACCCGAACAAGAGAAGATAGAAACCGTTTTGCTTACCCATCACCATTTCGACCATACTCGTGACCTAGTTACTCTGGCTGCTAACGCCGGCTACTACTGGCGAAAGCAATTGGTAGTTTACGCCCCGCGTTACACGCTTGATATTGTCACTAGCTGCCTTCTTGATGGCAAGATATATGCCAATTACCTTGAATATCCCAGCAAGGAAAAACCGACTCTCATACTTGAGGCTATTGAACCTTATGGCAGAAAAACCGTTGGCGGCTACGATGTTTTAGCAGTGCCGGTAAAACATTCTGTACCAACTGTGGGCTATCAAATCACTTCTTTGGATGGCAAAAGCTTATTTTGCACCGGCGATACCACAGTGGGAATATCTGACTGCTGGCAGCATATTTCCCCTCAGTTGCTTATTTCTGAAGTTACCGGACCTAATAAGTATGGAGACTGGCTCAAGAAAGCTGGTCATCTTTGTGCTGAGTTTCTAAAAGAGGAGCTCATACAGTTTCGCCGACTCAACGGGTATTTGCCTCGCGTCATTGTTATTCATATCGGGAATCCTTTTGAGCAGGAGATCAAGGAAGAGGTATCTCAAGTAGCTCAGGAACTAAAAGCTGATATAAGTCTGGGCTATGAAGACATGAAAATTACCCTGTAATTATCTCCACAGGGTCACTGTCATTCTTTTCTACTGGCAAGTGATTGTAGCTGGCGCCCTAGTAACCCACGCTATGGCGCCAGCCATTTTCTTCAGCCGACCTTGGGCAGTTCAAGCTGGGCCTTCCTTACTTCTTCCTCGGGATAGGCATAATCCTGAAGTTTACCAGATAGGTAGGCATCATAGGCAGCCAGGTCGAAGTGCCCGTGTCCACTATGAGCTATCAAGATGGTCTTGGATTTACCTTCTTCCTTACACTTGAGGGCCTCCTCAATAGCTACCTTGACATTGTGGCAGGGCTCCGGACCACTGATAATGCCCTCGGTGCGGGCAAACTGTACCCCTCCCGCAAAGGCGGCAGTCTGAGGCACAGCTACGGCTTCAACCAAACCAAGTTTATGGAGGTGACATATGGTAGGTGCCATCCCATGATAGCGCAGTCCACCGGCATGGATTGGTGGCGGCACAAAGCCATGCCCTAGGGTATACATTTTGATCAAGGGAGTCATACCGACCATGTCACCAAAATCATAGGCATAAAGTCCTTTGGTCATGCTGGGGCAACTTTCCGGCTCACAGCAGATAATGCGCATGTCCTTCTTTTTGCCGCTAATCTTATCCCGAATCCAGGGGAAGAATTGCCCGGCGAAGTTTGAGCCGCCGCCAACGTTACCCACGATAATATCAGGATAGGCATCTGCCATCTCCATTTGTTTCCGGCATTCCTCCCCGATGATGGTCTGGTGAAGCAGGACATGGTTAAGCACGCTGCCAATCGAATACCTGTAGTCTGGACGGGTTGCCATGTACTCTATTGCCTCGCTAATAGCTAGACCTAAACTGCCAGGACAATCAGGCCATTTTTCCAGCATAGCTTGCCCTGACTTGGTCTCGGAGCTGGGGCTGGGGACACAATTAGCCCCCCAGGTCTCCATGGCGATGCGGCGATACGGTTTCTGGTGGTAACTGATGCTGACCATAAACACCTTGATCTCTAGGCCAAAGAATGCCCCGGCCAGAGCTAGGGCGCTCCCCCACTGCCCGGCACCGGTCTCAGTACTTAAGCCCTTGAGGCCTTGTTTCTTAGCATAGTATGCCTGAGCCGTCGCCGTATTGGGCTTGTGGCTACCAGCCTGGTTCGTTCCTTCATACTTGTAGAAGATTTTGGCCGGTGTATCCAGAGCCTTCTCCAGCCGGTATGCCCGATGCAGTACCGTTGGCCTCCAGGTGCGGTAGATCGCCTGCAGCTCCTCAGGGATTTCAATCCAGCGGTCTTTCCTGTTGAGTTCCTGCTCGGCACACACCCTGGAGAACAGGCCGGCTGCGTCATCCACGGTTGCCGGCTTTCCCGTTCCCGGGTGCAGCACGTGTGGCATATCCCCGGGCATATCAGCCATAATATTGTACCAACGAGTGGGCATATCCTTTTGGTCAAGAAAATACATTCCTTTCTCCATTCTTCCTCCTTTCGATTTCTTATTCAGCTAGCATTCAAAGCTAAGTTACCTTACTACATATTAGCCTCCTTTTACGATAAGGCCTCTCTCAGGCATTTAACAAAAGAGCAGGCATTTTCAAGTAATTTGTCCCCGTCGAGCAACTGTATAATACGGCTGCCCACAATAACGCCATCGGCTACCCTGGCTACTCTTCGGGCTTGCTCGGGGGTGGAGACTCCAAAGCCAACGCAAAGAGGCTTTTCAGTCCTTTTTCTTACTCTGGCTACGAAACCTTCCAGTTCCTGGGGAAGTTTATCCCTGGCGCCGGTGACACCGGTCAGGGAAACTAAGTAAATGAAGCCGCTTGACTTGCCGGCCACTAGTTTGATGCGTTCTTCGGTGCTAGCCGGGCTGAGAAGATAAATAAGGTCGAGCCCGTGCCTTCTAGTTGATTTTTCCAGTTCCTGTCCTTCCTCGGGTGGCAGGTCAGGTATAATCAGCCCGTCAATCCCCACCTCGGCGCACTTCGAGCAAAATTGCTCCAATCCGAACTTCAGCACAGGGTTGTAGTAAGTCATAAACACCAGGGGAATTTCTACTCGCCGCCTTAGCTCCTGAGCCACCTCAAAGCAGGCCTTGGGGGTAACTCCTTGCCTTAGCGCTTCATAGCTTGCTCGCTGGATAGTAGCACCGTCGGCCAGGGGGTCGGAGAAGGGGATGCCAAGCTCGATGATGTCACATCCGTTGCTGGCAAAAAGAGGCACTGCTTTCAAGGTTGTTTCAACATTGGGATAGCCCACTGTGATGTAGGGAATAAGGGCAGTATGGCTTGCTCGGGCAAAAACTGAAGCGATGCGGCTCAAAGCTTCACCCCCAGTGCCTTGACTACAATATCCATATCTTTATCGCCATGTCCGCTCAAGTTGACTACAATAATTTGCTCCTTATTCATGGAGCCTGCCATTTTAGCCGCATAGGATATGGCGTGGGCTGGCTCAAGGGCCGGGATAATGCCTTCGGTCTGGCAGAGAAGCTGGAAAGCTTTCATCGCCTCCTTATCATCCACTGCCACATAGGTGGCACGTCCGGTCTTCTTGTAGTAACTATGTTCAGGCCCCACTCCGGGATAATCCAGCCCAGCAGAAATGCTGTGGGTCCCTAGAATCTGCCCGGCATCGTCCTGAAGGACATATGATTTCGTCCCATGCAAAACCCCTACTGTACCGGCGACCAGGGAGGCGGCATGTTTCCCTGTCCTGATTCCCTTTCCTGCCGCCTCTACCCCGATAAATTTGACTTTTTTATCGTTCACAAAGGGGTGGAAAATCCCCATGGCATTGCTCCCTCCGCCCACGCAGGCGATGATATAGTCGGGCAAACGACTGCACTGAGCCAAAATCTGCTCTCTGGTCTCCTTGCCTATGATTGATTGAAAATCGCGCACCATCACCGGGTAGGGGTGAGGACCTACCACCGAGCCCAGAAGGTAATATGTATTTTCGACGTTAGTCACCCAATCTCTAATCGCCTCATTTATGGCATCTTTCAGTGTTCTGGTACCTGAAGAAACAGGACGCACCTCAGCATTAAGCAGCTTCATGCGGAAGACGTTGAGGGCTTGGCGCTGCACATCTTCTTCACCCATGTAGACAACGCAATCCAGCCCCAACTTGGCACATATGGTAGCGGTAGCTACCCCATGTTGGCCGGCACCAGTCTCAGCGATAATCCTTTGTTTTTTCATCCTCCTGGCCAAAAGGCCCTGCCCCAGAGCATTGTTTATCTTATGGGCCCCGGTATGAAGCAGGTCCTCCCTTTTGAGGAAGATTTGCGCCCCCCCGCAATGCCTGGTGAGTCTTTCCGCGAAATAAAGTGGTGTTGGCCTTCCTGAATAATTACAGGACAGAGAATCGAATTCAGCCCAGAAGGATGAGTCACGCTTCGCCTCTGCGTAAGCTGCCTCCAGTTCGTCCAAGACTGGCATAAGAGTCTCAGGCACGAACCTGCCGCCGAACTGCTCGAAATAACCGTGAGAATCAGGTAGCTGCTTATCTTTTTTCATCGGCTTTCCTTACTGCTTCAATGAATGCTCTTATTTTGGCTATATCCTTGACCCCTCCTGTCTCTACTCCAGATGATACATCTACTCCCCAGGGTGACACTCTCTCAATTAACCTGGCTACATTCCTTGGGTCGAGCCCACCGGCAATAATGACCGGAAACCTCTTAGCTACCTCTTGAGCCAAGTCCCAGTCGAAGTTTTCTCCTGTTCCCCCATATTTGCCTTCAACTCGGGAGTCAAGGAGGGCGATAAAGCTTTGATGGGGAAGCAATTTGTCTCCAGCGGATAACTCAGCATAGAGTTCCTGGGGGGATTGCCGGTCTATTCGAATTGTCTTGATTACTGGTCTAACAACCTCGCTGCAATATTCCCATGATTCATCGCCACTCAATTGGACCCAGTCTAAAGCACAGAAATCGGCGAGCTCATTTACCTGGAAACTCGGTGCATTAACAAAGACGCCGACCACTTTTGTGGTATCGCTGCTTTTCTTGACGTCACTGGCTATCTCACATGCCTTGGCAGGACTTACCTGTCGTTTACTGGGAGCAAAGACCAACCCGATAAAATCAGCACCGGCCTCAACCGCTGCTAGGGCATGGGTCTTATCTCTAATCCCGCAAATCTTGATATGAGTAGATGATGAAAATTCCTTCATCTTAGCAATTCCTTCATCTTAGCCCGGACATCAC
>SOHS01000147.1 GCA_004377135.1 Dehalococcoidia bacterium
TCATCTGCCCCCGAACCCAATGTAATAAAAACTCTTAGAAAATAAACCACCAACCATTTTGCCAGAAGGCTAGCACAGAAGTTTGCGTCATGTGACAGGGTTTGTTATACTTTCCCGCCGTGCTTCAATTTATGTTACGGAAGAAAAGGGTGGGTACAATTCTTTTGTGAGAGCCCCCCTTTTTTTAGCGAATCTTTGAAAAGTCGAGGTTGAGATGGAAACGTTAAGTCCTTACAAAGAAGCTACAGATGTGATACTTGAAGCTGGTGGTGAACCACTTAAATTGTGTTATCAGTGTGGTCTTTGCACCGGTATTTGTCCCTGGAACTTGGTCCGAAGTTTTCTCGTTCGCCGCATCATGCATGAAGCTCAGCTTGGGGCAACCGATTTTGGCAGCGAGGATGCCTGGACTTGTGTCACTTGTCGAGCTTGTGTTCAACGTTGTCCCCGAGGCGTTGAGATAATAGATGTCATGAGGGCTATACGCCGAGCCGTAGCTAGCTTGGGTATTGGTACTATCCCTGATGCCTTAAGAATTTCAGCTAAGAATATCGCTGGCGTAGGTAATCCGCTTGGTGAGGCACCGGAAAAGCGAAATGACTGGGCCAAAGACCTTAAGGTAAAAAATTTTGCTTCGGACACTGAAATACTTTATTTCCCTTGCTGTGTCCCTTCATACGATCCTGATGTAAAAACAGTAGCTCGGTCCACTGCCACAGTCTTTAATAAGCTTGGGATTGATTATGGCCTTATAGGCACTGAGGCAAGATGCTGTGGTGAGTCAATTAGAAAAGCCGGCCATGAAGATACGTTTCAAAGTCTGGCTCAAAACAACATCAATCTCTTTACCAATAATGGTGTCAAAACCGTGGTAGTTACCTCACCGCACTGCTATCACACCTTTAAAAATGAGTATCCTGAGCTTGGAGGCAAATTTGAAGTAATTCATATCACCCAATACCTGGCTTCACTAATCGAGCAGGGGAAATTGAAGCTTTCCAAAGAGATAAATAAGAAGGTAATCTATTCCGACCCTTGTTATTTGGGGAGACACAATGATGTCTACGATGCGCCAAGAAAAATTCTGCAAAGCATTCCCGGCCTGGAATTAATAGAATTCCCCGATGCTCGTGAAGATGGTCTTTGTTGCGGTGGTGGTGGCGGTAGAATCTGGATGGATACCCCGAAAGGGGAAAGATTCTCTGACATAAGGGTGGAGCAAGCTGTTACAAAAGGCGCCGACACAATAGCTCTGGCCTGCCCTTACTGCTTCCTCAACTACAGGGACAGTGTGCTCTCTATGGGCAAGGCAGAGACTATTCAGGTTAAAGATATCTCTGAGCTTATTGCCGAAGCAATATAGTAATGGAGGAGCCAACATGGAAGATGTCAAAATAGGTGTTTATATCTGTCATTGCGGTTTGAATATTGCTGACACAGTGGATGTAGAAGAGGTATCCAAATATGCTGCAACCTTACCTGCGGTGGTAGTGTCTCGTAACTACAAATTTATGTGTTCTGACCCAGGACAAAGTATGATCAAGGAAGATATTAAGGAACTTGGTCTTAATCGAGTTGTAGTCGCCTCCTGTTCCCCACTGATGCACGAACCAACCTTCCGCCATGCTATTCAGGAGGCGGGAGTAAATCCTTACCTCTTTGAGATGGCTAATATTCGAGAACATTGTTCTTGGACTACTGAAGACCATAAGGAGGCTACTGAAAAGGC
>SOHS01000085.1 GCA_004377135.1 Dehalococcoidia bacterium
ACCGCCGTTCTATTTGCAGTCAGTTTTGGTTGTCTCATGTCCGAGAATTCACAGCAATCTGGAAAGAAACTTGATTTTTTGGCCTGCATAGTTGACTTGTGCTCATTGATTGATTAGGATTATAGGTGTAAAATAGACACTGTGAAGGAGGCATAGCATGATAGAGATGACGATTGATAGCATCCGAGTTAGCTTGATGAATTATCAAAGGGTGGTGATTTTAAAGGAGAAGGGGACTAATCGTTATCTACCCATTTGGATTGGTCCTGCTGAAGCAGATGCTATTGCCGTAAAGTTGCAAAATGTCGAGCTATCTCGCCCCTTGACTCATGATTTGCTGCAATCTGTAATCTCTACCCTGGGAGCCTCAGTTGAGTATATCGTGGTAAACGGACTTAAGGAAGATACTTTCTATGCCCGGCTTGCTCTCACTGTTAATGGTGATGAATTAGATATTGATTCTCGACCTAGCGATGCTCTGGCCTTGGCTGTAAGAGTTGGGGCCCCAATATATGCTGAAGAATCGGTGTTGGAAAAAGCGGGCATTATACTTGAAGAGGAAACAGGCAAATCTATTTCTGAAGGTAAATCTGAGGCTAAAGTTGATGAACAAGAGCTGAAAGGGCTATCAGCATATAAGGATTTCATAAATACGCTTGACCTGGAAGATTTTAAGAAACGCCAATCCTGAGAAAATCAATATAAGCAGCCCTTTTTGCCACTTACAGCTAAAGTTTCCTGCTTAGAATCCTAACCGCTAAGCCTCTGCATTCAGCTTGCTGGCCAAGACCTGCAAGGCAGTAATATATCCTCTCCAGCCTGACCCGATGATCCTCTCTTCAGCTATGGGAGCAATTACAGACTTGGCGCGCCATTCCTCACGGTGGTAAATATCGGATAAATGGACTTCAATTACCGGCAATTTGCTGTCACCCAGGGCATCGAGCAGAGAAAATCCGTAGTGGGTGAGGGCACCAGGGTTAATTATTATGCCCTGGGCGGAATCCCCTTGCTCTTGAATAAAATCTATGAGCGCCCCTTCATGATTAGACTGAAATGTCACCACTTCGACATTTAAGGCCTGGGCTTCTTTCTTCAGTAGGGCATCAATTTCGCCCAGGGTCTTTTCTCCGTAAATTGACTTTTCCCTTTTGCCCAGCATATTCAAATTTGGTCCATGGATAACTAGAATTTTCATAAGGCTACCCCCTCTTTTTGTTACTCCAGCCCGGATAGTTTTACCTTACGGTGACAAGCCATGCATTTAGCCCAATCCTCTCTGTATTGTACTAAAAGATTGCCGCAGTCAGGGCAAGGCTGAGCTATTGGCCTGCGATTTACGACGAATTTGCATTTGGGAAACTTGCTACACCCATAAAATACTTTCTTCTTCTTACTGATTCTTTTCACGAGCTCGCCGCCACACTGGGGGCAGGGAACTCCGGTTTTAACTGCGTAGGGCATGGTTGTTTTACAGTCCGGATAGCCGCTACAGGCGAGAAATTTACCAAAACGCCCGACCTTTATGACCATGGGGCGACCGCAATTGGGACATGTCTCTTCGCTCGTCTGGGTCAGGCTAACCTTTTCTAAATTTATCCAAGCTTTATCCAACATATCTTGGAAGGGGGGATAAAATTCCTGCAAAGCAGCTATCCATTCATATTTACCCTGAGCTATTTCGTCTAGTTGTTCTTCCATCTGAGCTGTGAAACCAGGGTCAACGATTTTAGGGAAATGCTCAGCCAAGATTTTGTTGACAGTTATCCCTAGTTCCGTAGGGTGGAATTTGCCATCGTCTTTGTTAACGTAATCTCTCTCTTGAATGGTGGACAGGATAGGGGCGTAGGTACTGGGGCGGCCGATTCCTTTCTGCTCCAGTGCTTTGATCAATGTAGCCTCAGTATAGCGGGGTGGCGGCTGAGTAAAACATTGTTCGGTAAAGGTTCCCAGGTAAATCAATTTATCTCCAATTCTCAGCTTGGGCAAGGAAACAAGGCTTTCCCCTCGCTCATCTTCATCCTTGCCTTCGCTGTAAACACCCATAAAACCAGGAAATTTAACCACAGAGCTACTTGCTCTAAGTATATATCCTTGAGGCTGTTTTTCACCCAAAAAATTTGACGAACTTATTGGGGACTTAATCGCCTCGCGTGCAGCAGAATTGCTTGCCTCTATCTCCACGTTGGTTGTGTCGTACAAAGCTGCTGACATTTGACTGGCGACCATGCGCTTCCAGATAAGCTCGTAGAGCTTCAACTGAGCTAGATTAAGGAATGGTTTGAGTTGCGCTGGTTGGCGGTAAATCTTGGTGGGTCGAATTGCCTCGTGAGCTTCCTGGGCCCACTTTGCTTTCCTGGCAAAACTACGCGGCTTTGGTGGGAGAAATTTGGCTCCGTATTTCTCGCCAATGAACTCCCTCGCCTCGCTTATGGCAGAAGCAGCAACACGGGTAGAATCGGTGCGCATATAGGTAATAAGTCCCACCGAGCCTTCCTTGCCCAGGGGCAAGCCTTCGTAAAGTTGCTGGGCAATAGCCATAGTTCGCCCAGCGGTGAAGTGCAGCCTCTGCCAGGCCTCTTGCTGCAAGGTGCTGGTGGCAAAAGGCGGGGCAGGCTGACGAGCTAACTGTTTAGTTACCACCGTCTTAACTTTATATTCAGCGTTTTCTAAGTCAGCGGTAACCCTTTCTGCTTCATCTTTATTAGTAATATCCAGCTTGGTGCCATCAGCGAGGGCGAACAGCCTCGCTTTAAAACTCGCTTCTTTTTCTTCAGGCGGGGCCAGCTCAACTTCCATAATCCAGTACTCCCGGGGAATAAAGTCTTGGATCTCCCGCTCGCGGTCAACAATAATCCTCACGGCCACAGATTGAACCCTGCCTGCGGAAAGTCCCCTCTGCACCTTTCTCCACAGGAGCGGACTCAGCTTGTAGCCCACAAGTCTATCGAGGATGCGCCGGGCTTGCTGGGCATTCACCAGGTTCATATTAATGGAGCCGGGATTTTGGAAGGCCTCTTGAACTGCGTCCTTGGTTATTTCGTGAAAGACTACGCGCTGAACGGGCATGTCATCCTTATCCAGCCTGGCTGCTTGTACCAGGTGCCAGGAAATTGCCTCTCCCTCGCGGTCAGGGTCAGTAGCCAAATAAATAGAACTCGCCTTACTAGCCGCCTTTTTGATTTCGCCAACCGTCTTTTTCTTCCCCGCTGGAATGACATACTTGGGGACAAAACCCTTGTCTATATCTACGCCGAGGCTTGCTCTGGGCAAATCGCGCACATGCCCCAGAGATGCTTTGACACTATAGCTGCGTCCGAGAATCTTATTTAGCGTCCTTGCTTTGGCTGGAGATTCGACGATAACTAGTTTACTAGCCATTATTTACCCTACCTTAACTTAACCCCAAAAAGTCACGAGGGCTTTTGGGGGCTCCGATGAATTTACCCTAAATTTAATTGAGTCCCCAAGAAAATAGCAAGATTTTTGGGGATGGTCTAATTCCTTCGAGCCAATACATAGTTCATGTTTCCCACTTGCCTGGCTAACCCCTTTAACTCTAGCATCGCCAGGGTGCTGCTCACTTCCGGCATAGTCAAACCGCTGCGGCGGCAAATTTCATCTATATGACTGGGCTCGGAGGTCAATTGTTTTAGTATAGCGGATTCAGCCGAGCACTCAGCTCCTGAGTGCTCGGCTGGGGAAAATTCCTTAATTTCTGCTTGCTGGACTACGATGGTCAGATTTAGTTCCTGGAGAATATCAGTGTAATTGCGAACTAACTTGGCTCCTTCTTGAATAAGACAGTTAGTTCCCTGGCTGGCCGGGGAGAGGATGCTGCCCGGGATAGCGAAGACCTCTCGATTCTGTTCCACTGCCTGATGGGCCGTGATCAAAGCCCCGCTCCTTTCTCCAGCTTCCACCACCAACACTCCCAGGCTCAAGCCACTCATAATTCGATTGCGGAGTGGGAAGTTCTCAGCCTTAGGCTTGACGCCTAAAGAATATTCACTGACCAGAGCGCCCTGTTCCATAATAACTTGAGCCAGTTTAGCATTTTCCCCGGGGTAGACGACATCCAGACCGGAGCCAAACACAGCTACGGTTTTGCCCCCGGCATCCAGAGCAGCCCGATGAGCCACAGAGTCAATTCCCCGGGCTAATCCGCTGACAATAGTGATTTTACTTCGGGCTAAGTCGGCCACAATCTCCTCAGTCACCTGCCTCCCGTAGATGGTGGGGCGACGGGTACCGACTATGGCCAGGCAGGGCTCATCCTCGGCTGGGAGGCTGCCCCTCACATAAAGTACCGGGGGATAATCATAAATTTGTTTTAATCTCACAGGATAAAGAGGGTCCTCATAGATAAGCACCTTTACCCTGTAGCGTTCCAGTTTTTCCATCTCGGCGTCCACGGAAATTCTCGGGCGTAGGGACACCAGGGCATCTATGCTTCTTGAATCTAGTCCTGCTTGCTTTAACTTGCCTTCGGGAGCATTCCAGGCGTCCTGTAAACTGCCAAAGTACTCTTTTAACTGGGAAATCCGTACCCGGCCGATCCCGGCTATCCCGGAAAAAGCCACCCAATATTTCATTTCGTCGGCACTTACCATATGAAGCCTTGCTGGATTTTAGCATAACTTTCCCTGCAAAAGAGAGCTATTGACACCATGCAGTAGCTATGCTACGCTAAAATAAATTGCGACTCGCTTGACGGGAGACCGTTTAATTGTCACCCTGACCTTGAGTGAAGCGAAAGGGAAAAGTCTCTAGATTCTCCGGTCGCCCAAGAGAATCTCAAAAGGAGAGAAGATTATTAATAAACTTGATGGGAAAAGGAGGTGAAAAATGGGCACAACTGAGCCCTTACCAGCTAATATAATTGACTTTGATCTAGCTACGATGGTGCTAATCTTAGGGATTTTTTTCATCATCGTGGGCATAATAATAGCTGGCGTAGTCTATCGGGAGTCGCGTGAATGGAGAAAAATGATACTGCCCATGTTTGATAGAGACTCCTCTGAGATAGCGCCAGAATCATCTAAGGAACCAGGCGGGTTAACGCCGCGAATGGCGGCTTTTGGCAAGGAGATATTCGGCCGAGTCTTTACTCATATGGACATCGCTGGCTTGCTAGGCGGTGCCGCTACC
>SOHS01000110.1 GCA_004377135.1 Dehalococcoidia bacterium
TCACGGAATAGCATGTCGGCTAAAAGAGGTGTTTGGTAGCGTATACCGGATTCGATTTCCATCACACGCCCACTAAGAAGACGCAGAAATTCAGCCTTCGATGAATTCTCTGATATAGGAATTAACCAGTCCCGGCTTTTCATGAATGACCCAGTGCGAGCCATCGGGAATGCGCTTGATGGTCAGGTCTGGTACGTACTTTTCCAGACCTTCCAGATTACCTGTAAGCAGCCATTTGTCTTTCTCCCCCCAGATGACCAGCGTTGGCACCTTAACCATAAACAACGAAGGATTGGCGGACAAACTATCGTCGCTTTCACCTGTAAAAGAGCCGAGATGGGTGGCTCGATAATAGTTTAAACCACCGGTGAGCGCTCCAGGCTGCGACCAGGCTTCGATATATGCTTTCCTGTCCTCTTTTGTGAAATAGCCCTGATTTATACCGTCCTCTAAAAGGTTACTGACAAGAACTTCATAGTTGTTTCTTGCCAGTATGTCCTCAGCCTCAGGAGTCCGATGGACCAGAATATACTGGCTGGCTTTCTGCTGTGCCGGATTATCACGGAGCTCACGCATAAAGATAACAGGATGTGGAGCATTTATTATTATGAGCTTCTCCAGATATTCAGGATAACGCATTGCGAACGACCAAGCCACCGCACCACCCCAGTCATGAGCCACGAGGATGAACTTCTTATACCCAAGGTGCTCGGCAAGAGCACGTACGTCTTCAATCAGATATTTAATTCGATATTGCTCGACTTCGGCAGGTTTTGATGAAAGATTATAACCGCGCATATCCGGAGCTACAGCCTGGTAATCTCGTCCGAACTCGGTAAGCTGATTCTTCCACTCGTACCAGAACTCAGGAAAACCGTGGAGGAACATTATCAATTTCCCCTTGCCCACCGTTACATAGTGGATGTGTATGTTATTGACATCAGCATATTTATGTTCGGACATATTTTTACTCAGCGGCATGTTATCCTCCTTAATTCTGCATTATACTCAAATCGATATCAAAGTGAATTCAGATAAATTATCAGAGCGCCTATATTCTGGTACTCCTCTAGTCAGTACCTCTGAATAAAAATAGAACTCCCTCAAAGGAAGCCCTACATATCAACAGAATTGGTAGCGCATACCGGATTCGAACCGGTGATCTCCTCCTTGAGAGGGAGGTGTCCTAGGCCTCTAGACGAATGCGCCACACCAGTTGGACACTCGGGACCTACATAGAACTTTCTAAGACCAGGCTTAGTCCCGAGATTACGACAGCTATTTAGGAAGTCGGCCTCCTTGTCGCCGCAGCCATAACTATTATACAACAGAAATACAAGAGGCAATACAGGGTTCAGATTCGCTTACGGGGATTTTCCTGGACAATTCCTGTGCGGCTTCACAGTGGAAATCGCGTGCACTTTCTTACAGCCTGAACTTTTCCTTGAAATATGTATGCTTCACATCTTTGGCTTTTGTTTTTGCCCATGATTCCAAGCCCATTTTCTTTATTAGGCACAGATTAAATACTTTGGTATTGTGAGGCACTTCGGATGCCCTGTCTGCATATGGGTGAAGATTGTCACATGGAAAATCAGAACACTGATAACAAAAGTCAAGCTTTCTTTTTGTGATGCACCTGTAAACATTACAGGGTTCAGTCCAGTTAAGAAAATCTGGTTTCCCTGCTTCTTCACGACACCCTTTACATATCGCCTGCTCAAATGGGATGCCACGGTTCTTGGAAATTTTAGTTCTCAGATCCTCATTCTCATTCGCTAGGTACATTAAACAGTTAAAACAATCTAATCCGCACGGCGCAGTCATCCATTTATAGTTCATGATTTTGCCTCTCTTTCACTTCTTTCTTTTACACTAATTAGAAGATAGTTTGAGGTGATTTTGTTAGCCTTCTTGGCTGGGGATCCAGGATTCGAACCTGGCCTAACTGATCCAGAGTCAGTCGTCCTACCGCTAGACTAATCCCCAGCAGGTTAATATTATAGTTGTTCCTCTCATCTGGAGCAATAGCACAATGCCTGCAAAGTTGGGGTTAAAGAAAATCCAAAACAGCCACACGCTGCCGAGTGATAAATCGGAGCACAATTAGCGCTTGGTATATTGTGGTGCCTTGCGAGCTCGCTTGAGTCCGTATTTTTTACGCTCTTTGATTCTAGCATCCCGAGTAAGCAAGCCTTCTTTACGTAACACAGGCTTAAGTAGTTCGTTTTCCTTAACAAGAGCTCGAGCAATGCCATGACGAATGGCTCCAGCCTGACCACTGAGCCCGCCGCCGTTCACCTTCACCATGATACAAAATTTGCCCATGTTATCCGTAGCCAGTAAAGGATGTTCAATCATATGGCGATGCTCGATGCGAGGGAAAGCTTCTTGATAAGGCTTATCATTGACAATTATCTCCCCCTTGCCGGGGAAAAGCCTGACTTGGGCTATAGCACATTTGCGTTTACCCGTCCCCCAAACGTAACTTTCCTCGCTCATAAGTTATCACCTTTCCTTTGGTAATATTTCTCTTTCTTCGCTCTTGGTTACTCTGAGCCCTCCGCTTCGCTCAGGGCGACGAAAGGAAACCTGGGCCTGGTGAGGATGCTCATTTCCAGGATAAACCTTCAGTTTCTTATACATAGCTCTGCCTAAACTATTATGAGGCAACATTCCTTTAACCGCAAGTTCAATCACCCGGCCAGGGTCTTTACCAAATAGTTCCTTATAACTCCGGCTCTTTAAGCCGCCGGGATATCCAGAATGTCTATAATAAATCTTTTGTTCGGCTTTCTTCCCGGTCACCCTCACTTTGGCAGCATTGATTACCACCACATAGTCACCGGTATCAATATGAGGGGCATAAATCGGCTTATGCTTGCCCATAAGCAACTTCGCTACTTGTGTCGCTATTTTCCCCAAAGTTTTATCCGCGGCATCAATCACGTGCCACTCCCGCTCGATATCTTTAGCTTTAGGACTATAAGTTTTCATCTCTAGCTTTCCAAGGGCTTAGGATAATTGACCTTTTCAAGGCATAGGCCACAAGCAGGGGAGACGGGACCCGCTGAACCCAAACTCTTTGCCTCCATTATATCATGAAAATCTTCGATACCCATCTTACCCAAGCCCAGCCTGATTAAAAGACCCACGGTGCTTCGTACCTGGTGAGGCAAAAAAGAATTAGCCACGATACGGAAAACGGTGAATTCCCCTTTCTTTTCGATTCCCGCTTCATAAACATTACGCAACGTGCTCTTGCTGCCATCCAAAGAACTAGCAAAGGAGGCAAAATCATGCTCACCTCGGATAAGCTGGCAGGCTTCATTCATCGCCTGTATGTCTAGCATTTTGGGGACAAATAAAGCAAACCTTTGACTAAACGGCGATCGGGTATCGCTATTTAAAATATAATAATGGTACTCCCGGCTCAGGGCATCACGCCGGACATTAAAATCATCGCTAGCCCTGTAAGCTGCTTTGACCGCGACATCTCCTGGTAAATAATAATTCAATGCTCTAACCAGCGTCATGGTATCCAATGTAGATTTTACCCAGAAGCAAACCACCTGTCCCTTGGCATGCACACCAGCATCAGTTCTGCTAGCTGCCATAACCCGGCTGCTTTGCCCGCAAAATCGCCTTATAGCTTGCTCAAGCTCATTTTGAATGGTAGGCAAGCCAACTTGCCATTGAAAACCATGATATTGGGTGCCGTCATACTCGATAAGCAAAATAAACTTACTTAACCAATTCAATTTGAACCATAGGCGCGTTATCACCAGGGCGGGATCCCAGCTTTAGCAACCTCGTATAACCCCCGCTACGGTCAGCATAGCCTGGAGCAATTTCAGCAAATAGCTTGTCAACTACTTTTTTATCAGTAATAAAAGCTAAGGCTTCCCGCCTTGAGGCAAGGCTGCCATCCTTACCTAAAGTAATCATTTTTTCCGCTAAACTGCGAACCTCCTTAGCTTTAGCCCTAGTGGTGGTTATCTTTTCATGAGTCAAAAGCGCGGTAACTTGATTTCGGTATAACGCCCACCGGTGCTCTGAAGGCCTACTTAAGTTCCGTCCTGCTATCTTGTGTCTCATTCTATTTTCTTCTTAGAAACAGGAGCGCCTACCTTTTCCATTAACTCTTCCACTTCGGCTCGAGACTTTGCCCCCAAACCAGGCAACGGTGGCAAACCTTCCTTGCTTTTCTCTATTAATTGTCCCAGAGTGAAAATACCCGCTCTCCTCAAACTGTTATAGGAGCGAGTTGATAAATTTAGTTCTTCCAGAGGAGTATCATATTGCTCGGGCAAAAGGGACAAAGCTCTAGCCATGGGAACTTCAAGATCCCTGAAAGAAGCAAACTGATTAATTAAGATGATAGCACTTTGACTAAGCGCCTCCCAGGGGAAAATGGTAGCATCAGTCCAAATCTCCAGGATGAGCTTTTCTGGACTTCCTTCCTGGCCAGGCTTGATAGATTCTACAGAAAAATTGACTTCCCGCACTGGGGTGAAGATGGCATCTACTGGCAGTGCTCCAACAGGTAAACCGTCATCTGATTTAGCCAGCACATAACCTCTCCCTAACTCCACATTAAGTTCGACATAAAGCTTGGCCTGGGGAGAGTCTAAAGAAGCTAAATGCAGTTCCGGATTGGCAATGCGAAAGTCAGCAGAGGGTTTAATATCACCTGCACAGACCTTGCCTGCCCCCTCTACTTCCAAGAACAACTGCCTGGGCTGACGGGAAAGAGGACAGAGTCTCAGTTGCCTGATATTCAGTAAGAACTCCATAGCATCCTCTTTCACATAAGGAATGGGAGAGAATTCATGCTGAATTCCTTCGATCTTGACCCAGGTTACCGCAGCACCAGGTAAAGAACTGAGAAGCACACGCCGCAAGGCATTACCTAAAGTGATACCAAAACCTGGCTCTAGAGGTTCAGCAAGAAAACGGCCATAATTACCAGCGCTTTCAACACAAGTTACAGTGGGGATGTACAATTCAGGCATAGCTCACCTCGAATAATATGCAACAATAGCTTGCTGACTAAATCCAGCTTCAATGTCGTCCTTGCCAGGCAAATTTAACACTTTACCTGTCATGCTTTCTTTGTCCAAGCTTAACCAATTAGGGATAATTTTTCCCTCAACTTCCTCAGCTACTCTCTTATAATATTCCGTTTTTTTACTAGCTTCTCGCCATTTTATAACATCTCCGGACTTCACCAGACAGGAAGGAATATCTGTTTTGCGATCATTGATATTTATATGGCCATGCCCAACTATTTGCCTGGCTTGAGCACGTGAGTCCGCAAAGCCCAAGCGATATACTACATTATCCAATCTCCGCTCCAGCAATATGAGCAGGTTTTCTCCAGTGGCGCTGGGGCTTTTTTTCGCCTCGGCAAAAAACCTGCGAAATTGTCGCTCCAGGACACCATAGCTAAAGCGCACCTTTTGCTTTTCGCGCAATTGGAGTCCCCGGTCGGAAATCCCTCTGCGCCTTCGAGTTGTAGGACGCCCGCCGGGAGGAGTATTCCTCTTCTCTACAGGACATTTAGGTGTAGAGCACCTCTCGCCTTTGAGCATCAGCTTGTCTCCTAAACGGCGACATAGACGACAAGACGGGCCTGTGTAGCGCGCCATTTTATACTCTTCGCCTCCCTTTCGGACGACAGCCATTATGGGGGATAGGAGTCACGTCTCTGATAGCTGTAACAGTAATTCCGGAGGCCTGTAAGGCACGAATAGCTGCTTCTCTTCCACTACCAGGGCCTTTAATATACACCTCAACTCGGCGCAAGCCATCACCCATTGCGCGATGTGCTGCATCTCTGGCAGCTATTTGGGCAGCGTAAGGGGTTCCTTTCCTGGAACCCTTGAATCCCGCGCTACCAGAACTCCCCCAGGCGACAACGTTACCTTCCATATCAGTAATGGTAACGGTCGTGTTATTGAAAGTAGACTGGATGTAAGCTTTACCCTCGCTAACCTTTTTATGAGTTTTACGAGCCCTTTTCTTTTTCGGCATTTGTTAAAACCAAGCTCCTTACTTTTTACCTACGCCACGTCTTTGCCCTCGACCGGCCACTGTTTTCCTGGGCCCTCTTTTAGTTCGGGCATTTGTGCGCGTTCTCTGTCCATGGACTGGCAACCTCATGCGGTGTCTTATGCCTCGATGGCAACTGATTTCAATCATCCGCTTTATATTAGATTGAACCTCCCGCCTAAGGTCGCCTTCCACTTTGTATTGTTTATCAAGAACATCTCGAATCTGACCAACCTGTTCTTCACTAAGTTCCTTAACTCTAAGGCCAGAATCGATACCAGAGGCAGCCAAAATGTGCTGGCTTGATGAAGCACCAATGCCATAAATTCTCTGCAAAGCTACCCAAATTGGCTTATCTTTAGGAAGGTCTATACCAGCAATACGCGCCATTGTTTATCACCCTTGCCTCTGTTTGTGCTTTGGGTTCTCGCAGATAACCCTAACCACTCCCTCTCGCCTGATAACTTTGCATTTTTTACATATCGGCTTAACCGAAGCTCTTACTTTCATTTCCAATCACCATTCAAACAAACCCTATTATGATAAACTTTCTTAGCTAACCTGTCAAACTATTTAAGCCGATAGGTAACCCTGCCCCGGCTCAAATCATAAGGGGAAAGTTCTACCAGAACTCTATCCCCAGGTAAAATTTTGATATAGTGCTTTCTCATCTTACCCGAGATATGGGCCAATACCTGATGTCCATTGGCCAATTCAACGCGAAACATGGTATTAGGTAAGACTGTAATCACCTTGCCTTCAACTTCTATCCTCTCTTTTTTAGCCATTTCTTACATAATACCTAAACAAGTATCTCAGCTCCATTATCAGTTATGGCTATGGTATGTTCAAAATGTGCTGAAAGATTCCCATCGGCTGTAAGCACCGTCCATTGATTAGCCGCCAATTTAGTGTGCCAATCTCCGACATTAACCATAGGCTCAATAGCCAGAGCCATACCTTTACGAAGCAAGAGACCTTTCCCAACCACAAAATTAGGTATTGGGGGCTCTTCATGCAAGTCCCGACCTACTCCATGCCCGGTATATTCTCTAACCACAGAAAATCCTCTTGATTCAACATAATGTTGAATAGCAGACGAGATATCTCCTATCCATGCCTCATTTATCGCTTGAGCGATGCCTGACTTTAGACTACCTTCTGTGACCGTGATAAGTCCCTCAGCCTCCTTACTTATCCGCCCTACACCAACAGTTATGGCGGCATCGGTATGAAAGCCATTAAGTTTTGCCCCCGCATCTAAAGAAACGATGTCTCCTTCTTGTAGTACTCGCTCACCAGGAATACCGTGGACTATTTCATCGTTTACCGAAACACATAAATTTGCAGGAAAGCCGCGATAGTTCTTAAAAGAAGGTATAACTCCCCTCTTATTCGATTCTTCAGCCATAACTATGTCCAACTGGCCAGTCTTAATCCCTGGTTGTACTTCTGTTCTTAGTTTATCTAAAATAGCGGCCAGAATTTTGCCACACTTTCTCATGATAGCTATTTCCTCGTCAGATTTGATAATCACCATCTATTTTATCCCTGCTTACCCCTAATGTCATCCTGAAGGAGCGGAGCAACCGAAAAATCTCGGGAACCCTTCGCTTTGCTCAGGGTGACATGGGTACCTTGAGGGCAGAGATTATTGCTCTAGCCACCTCCTGTATTCCCAGGTTACCATTAACCTTAATTAGTTTATTTTGTTTTTTATAATAATCAAGTATGGGAATAGTTTGAGTAAAGAAAATACTAAGTCGTTCCTTTATTGTTTTCTCTTTGTCATCAGAACGTTGATACAATTCGCCATCGCATTTATCACATTTGCCCGGCGTTTTAGGCGGTGAATTTATTATGTGATATGGTATCTGACAAGTCCGGCAAAGCCATCTTCCACTGAGGCGTTTCACTAGCTCTCCATTGGGTACTTCAATGTATATCGCCTTATCTATGGTTTTTCCTTGTTCCCTAAAGGCCTTGTCTAAAACTTCAGCTTGGTGCAAAGTCCGGGGAAAGCCGTCGAAAAGGCAACCAGCGGCACAGTCAGGCTGATTAATTCTTTCCAGAATCATCTTTATGGCTACCTCATCAGGAACTAGTTCTCCCTTATCCATATAGCTTTTCGCCAAGAGACCGACCCCGGTCCTTTCCTCTAATGCCTGCCGAAATAAATCCCCGGAGGCTATATGAGGTAAATTCATCTCTTGAGAGAGAATATCTGCCTGGGTTCCCTTTCCTGCCCCCGGAGCACCCAGCATGATGATGTACATTATTTTAGGAAACCCTCGTAGCGGCGCATGGTTAGTTGAGCCTCTAATTGTTTCATGGTATCTAGAGCCACACCAACAGCTATAAGCATGGCGGTGCTCTGGATTACCAACGCTGTAACGCCGGTGATTCTTTGAGCAATGAAGGGCATAATTGCCACTACAGCCAGAAAGAGGGCGCCACCGAAAGTAATACGCTTTATGACTCTATTCAAATAATCAGCCGTTGTCTTGCCTGGTCGAACTCCAGGGATGAAGCCGCTTTGCTGTTGCAAAGTTTGAGGCAGGTTCATTTGTTCGAATATGACCATAGTGTAGAAAAAAGCGAAACCAATTACCAAGGCAAAAAACAATAAGTTGTAGACTACGGTATTAACCTGAAACACAGTAAAGATTGTATTCCAGAAATTCGGGTCTGCGCCCGCTGGGCTCATAAAATATGAAGCTATCGTGCTAGGAAGTTGCATTAAAGCTATGGCAAAAATAAGGGGTATCATCCCGGCGGTATTGACCCGTAGCGGTATGTAGGTGGAACCTGATTGGCGGTACATACGGCCACTGCGAAAAGTGCTCCGAGCATACTGCACCGGAATACGGCGATGAGCTTCAACAAATATGACTATGAGCACCAGCATAGCTAAGGCCAGAATAATGTAGGCGATCAATCCCTCGGGCCTTCCGGCTTGAGCCTCAACAATACCACTACCCACTATCCCAGGTATGCCGGCCACGATACCACCAAAGATTATTATCGATATTCCGTTCCCTATACCACGCTCGGTAATCAATTCACCTAGCCAAACGAGGAACATCGTGCCAGCTACCATTGTTATTATTATGGTGGCCATGGTCAATGACTCGAGTGGCCCAGTGGTAACTCCCTGAGAACGTAATATAGCAATCACAGCATAGCCCTGAAGACCAGCTAAAGGTATCGTTGCAAAGTGAGTAATTCGATTGATTTTCTGTTGACCGAGTTCCCCCTCCTGGGATATAGCCTGAAGGCGGGGGATTACCGGAACCAGCAATTGCATAATTATGGACGCAGTGATGTAAGGATAAACGCCCAGGGTAGCCACACTGAAATTCGTCATGGCACCACCGCTAAAAAGGTCAAACATGCCGAAGAGCAGGTTTTCCCCGAATAATGCTTCCAAGGCGTTGATATCCACGCCGGGCAAGGGAACATGAGCCAAAAAACGAAAAACGACAAGGATGCCGATGGTGAAAAGAATTTTTCGCCGCAAATCGGGCAATGTCAATACGTCCATCATTGCCTGGACGAGGCGTGGTCTGGTCGCTTTGCGCTGCATTCTAAGCCTGTTTTACCTTCCCTCCAGCAGCGAGGATTTTTTTCTCCGCTGATGAAGAGAATTTGTTAGCACTAATTAGCAATGGATGCTGGATATCGCCAGCGCCGAGAATTTTAGTCGGATGGTCCGTGGTATTAATCAGCCCCGCTCGAAGCAATTCCTTAGGGGTTACCTCACTTCCCGGGGGGAAAACGGCTAGTTTTCCTACATTGACAACATTATATTCAGTTTTAAAAATGTTAGTGAAACCCCTTTTCCGTGGCAGTCGTTTTATCAAAGGCAACTGCCCGCCTTCAAAGCCAGGGCGCACGCCACCACCGGCGCGAGCCTTTTGCCCTTTGCAACCTCGCCCTGAATAGGTGCCATGTCGGCTGCCATCTCCTCGACCTACGAGCTTTCTCTTGTGCTTAGCACCCTCAGGAGGCCGTAATTCATTCTGTTTCATCTACCTTTACTTCCTGAGCTTCCCCAACACTCATATCTGTAAGTGCTTGGTGAAACGCCGCTTCTTCACCTTTCCTCAAGTTAGCCAGGGCAAGTATCGTCGCCTTAGCTACGTTTATTTTGCTTGGTCCACCTAATGATTTGCCAAGGGCGTCTTTTATGCCTGCCAATTCAAGCACTGCTCGAGTAGTATTGTTGACAATTAAGCCTGTGCCAGGCGCCGCTGGCTTCAGTAAGATTTTGGATGCACCGAACTTGGCTAGAATTTCATGAGGAATGGTATTGTCCTTGATAGGGACCTCAATCAGCCCCCTCCTCGCCATAGCACCTGCCTTGCGAACTGCTTCGGGAACCGCTGCCGCTTTAGCCAAACCAAATCCGACATGCCCTTGGCCATCACCAACTACCACTGATGCTCTGAACCGAAGGTGTCTACCACCTTTGACCACTTTAGTTACACGGTCAATGCCTAACAGTTTCTCTTCGAGACTCAGTTCCGAGGCATCGATTTTGGCCTTCTTCCCTCTTACTTTGGTAACCGCTTTCATAAGCTAACTCTCAAAATTCTAATCCAGCTTTCCTGGCAGCCTCGGCTAAAGCCTTAACCCTGCCGTGATACTTATAGCCACCACGATCAAAAACCACCTGTTTGATCCCTTTATTTAATGCTCTCTCCGCAAGTAAAGTTCCTACTTCCACAGCCTTCTTGGTTTTCACCATTCCATTGGTTTTGCCTCTCATCTGAGAGTCAAGAGTGCTCATTGAGACCAAAGTCTGGCCCCTAGAATCATCAATAAGCTGGGCATGGATATGATTCAAGCTGCGGAAGACACATAATCGAGGACGTGATATTGTTCCCGTTACTTTTTGCCTCACCCTTCTGTGTCGTATCCTTCTTGTTTCCTTTGAATCTCTTTCGTTCATTACAGCCACTATTTCTTGCCTATTTTGCCCGCTTTGCCAGGTTTAAGACGTAGCTCTTCATCAAAGTATTTAATGCCTTTCCCTTTATAGGAGTCAGCAGGGCGTATCGCCCGAATTCTAGCAGCTGTTTCTCCAACTACTTCTTTATCAATACCAGTGACGCGAATACGATTTGCCCCTTCAACACTAATACTAATACCAGGAGGGGGGGGGAACTCCACAGCATTGGCATATCCCACTTGGAACAACAGCTTGTCGCCAGTTTTTTGCGCCTTGTAGCCCACGCCATTTATTTCCAAGACTTTTTCAAAACCTTTGTTCACCCCTGTAACCATATTTGCCAGAAGACTACGAGTGAGCCCATGTAAAGAACGATGAAGTTTACTATCACTGGGGCGGGTTACAATCAAGCACTCATCCTTCAAAGTGATAGAAATGTCAGGGTGAAACCGTCGCCGGAGTTCTCCCTTACTTCCTTTTACCATAACTTCGCTTCCCTCAATATTTACCTCGGTACTTTGAGGTATATCAATGGGAAGCAAGCCAATACGAGACATAATTCACTGCTCCTGAGTTAATTTACCACACATAGCATAGAATTTCACCGCCAAGACGCTGCCGCCATGCCTCCTGGCCAGTCATAATACCTTTGGATGTGGATAGAATGGCTATGCCCAAGCCCCCATAAACACGGGGGATTTCACGCCTTTCCGCATAGATTCTTAAGCTCGGCTTGCTCGCCCTTTCTAACCCTAAGATTGCAGGCTGGTCACCTGTGTACTTGAGGTAGATTTTTATCATTGTCTGCGGTTTACCTTTAAGCACTTCATAACGGTCAATAAAACCCTCTTCATTAAGTATTTTGGCGATAGAAAGCTTTATTTTGGAGGAGGGCACAAGCACACTCTCGTGGCTTGCCATGATAGCGTTGCGTATCCTGGTCAACATATCAGCGATAGGGTCAAT
This sequence comes from Dehalococcoidia bacterium, assembly GCA_004377135.1. Taxonomy (GTDB): domain Bacteria; phylum Chloroflexota; class Dehalococcoidia; order GIF9; family AB-539-J10; genus RBG-13-51-36. The sequence goes on from SOHS01000110.1 coordinate 11,975, forward strand.
AATTGTCATTTTTCTCTACCAGCTTGACTTCCTTATCCCGGGGATTACACCAGTTACAGCAAGCTCTCGGAAACAAATACGGCACAAGCCAAATTTACGCATATAAGCACGCGGCCTGCCGCATAATTGACAACGATTACGTTGCTGCACCTTATACTTTGGTGTCCGTTTTGACTGCACAATCTTAGATAACTTCGCCATATCAAGTTCTCCTGAAAGGCATGCCCATTAGCTCCAACAAAGTCCTGGCTTCATCATCGTTCTCGGCTGTAGTAACAATGGTTACCTCGAGGCCGCGAATTTTGTCTACTTTATCGTAATCAATCTCAGGGAAACCTATCTGTTCTTTCATGCCCAGGCTGTAGTTTCCTCGACCATCGAACGAATCCCGTGATACTCCGCGGAAATCTCGAAACCTCGGTAGAACAACATTAACCAGCTTGTCAAAAAAATCGTACATCCGCTTACCTCGCAAAGTCACCATCATCCCAATAGGCATACCAGCCCGTAGTTTGAAAGAGGAGATAGACCTTTTTGCCCGTGTCGTCACCGGATGTTGCCCTGAAATTGTAGTTAGGTCCTTCTCCGCTGCTTCAAGAGCTTTAGGCTCCTGTGTTGCTTCGCCCAAACCAATGCTAAGTACAATCTTTCTCAACCTGGGCAATCCCATTACATTGTCATAGCCTAGCCTAGCTTTAAGTTGAGGAGCTAATTCAGCTAAATATTTTTCCTCCAGGCGAGATTTCATAACCAACTTCCTTAGTCAATCACCTCTTGACATGATTTGCAAACTCGAACCCTTTTGCCGTCTGCCAAAAATTGGAAGCCCACTCGCGTAGGTTTGCCACATTTACTACATACCAACATTACGTTGGATACATGGATTGGAGCTTCAAGCTCAATTATGCCAGCTTGGCGAGCAGCCCTGCGGGCACGGGAATGGCGCTTAATCATATTGGCGCCTTCTACTATCACCCTCTCTTCGTCAGGCCAGGTACGGCGCACTTTTCCCCTTTTCCCACTGTCTTTGCCAGCAGTTATGACAACCGTATCATCTTTTCTGATTTTCATTTTACAAGACCTCAGGGGCCAAGGATATTATTTTGGCAAAGTTTTTATCTCTAAGTTCTCGGGCTACAGGACCAAAAATACGGCTGCCCTTAGGATTATTTTTATCACCAAGAACGACTGCGGCATTCTCATCAAATCTGATATAGGAGCCATCAGAGCGGCGATAAGGCTTAGTCACACGCACAACCACAGCCTTCACTACCTCACCCTTCTTCACCATCCCATGGGGCATGGCTCGCTTCACAGTGGCTACAATAATATCACCTATATGAGCATATTTCCTTGCCCCAACAGAGACATTAATGCACATAATTTGCTTAGCCCCAGTATTATCAGCTATCTTCAGTCTAGTATAAGTCTGAATCATTTCTTTTTCTTTGGGCTGGTTTCAACCATTTCCTTCTTAGACATTATCTCCGTTACCCGCCAACTCTTCTCCTTGGACAAAGGGCGAATCTCCACAATCTTCACTTTGTCTCCAATTTTACAGGCATTATTTTCATCATGAGCCTTATATTTTTTGGTAACTTTGATAGCTTTCTTATAGAGTGGGTGAACTTTCCTGGTTTCCACTGCTACCACAACAGTTCTATTCATTTTGTCACTCACCACCAAGCCTTCTCTAACCTTTCTTTTCCCGAGATCACTCATCTTACTGTGCCAAGTTCCCTTTCTCTTAAAATAGTTTCTATTCTGGCAATCCTTTTCTTCACTCTAGGGATCTCCCGATGATTCCCCAGCTGTCTAGTAGCCAAGCGAAAACGGAGGTTAAAAAGTTCCTCATGAGCCTCTGTAAGCTTCGTTAATAGTTCTTCATTGTTGAGAGCGCGTATTTCGCTAGCTTTCAACTTACTGCCTCTCCTTCCTGACAAAACTAGTAGCTATAGGGAGCTTGTAGGAAGCAAGATGGGCTGCCTCCGAAGCCACATCCTCCTTTACATCAGCCAATTCGAACAGGATTTTGCCTCTCTTAACTACGGCTACCCAGTGATCCGGAGCACCTTTCCCGCTACCCATCCTTGTCTCCGCAGGTTTTTTTGTCACAGATTTGTCAGGGAAAACTCGTATCCACAGCTTACCACCACGATGCAAGTGGCGGACAAATACGCGACGCGTTGCCTCAATTTGTCGCGCTGTTACCCAAGCGGATTCTTCAGCCCTAATGCCAAAGTCACCAAAAACAATGGTATCCCCGCTCTGGGCACTACCTTTTAGCCTTCCTCTATGTACCTTGCGGTACTTCACCCGTTTCGGCTGTAGCATTTTTCTCCTTCTTTTCAGGGATAATATCGCCCTTATAAATCCACACTTTAACCCCAATACGCCCCATCAATGTATGGGCTTCAGTAAAACCATAATCGATATTGGCACGTAACTTATGCAACGGCATTTGACCTTGACGGACAGTTTCACTTCTAGCAATTTCAAGCCCACCAAGTCTTCCATTGCAGTTTACCTTTATTCCCTTAGCACCAGCTTGCAAAGTTCGGAAGGTTGCTTGCCTCATAGCCCGCCGGAAAGGGATTCTCTCTTCAAGCCGCTCAGCTATGCTCCGAGCCACCAAAGGAGCTTCAAGCTCCGGGTGCTCAACTTCTCTAATGGTCAATCTAATTTTATCCCCACTGACTTTTTCCAAGTCCGACTTCAGTATTTCTACATTTTGTCCCCCTCGGCCAATCAAGATGCCAGGACGAGCTGAGTAAAGAGTTAAATGTACCTCGTCTCCCGGCCGTTCAATTTCCACCCGAGCAACCGCTCCTCCAGGACATTGTTGTTCAACAACTCTGCGTAGCTTTAAATCATCCAATAAAAACTGTTTATAATTCTTCTCAGCATACCACTTGGCTCGCCAATCCTGGTTAATCCCCAGCCTGAAACCACAAGGATGAACTTTATGTCCCAAAACTATTCCTCCTCTTCAGTAACGAAAACTGTAATATTGCTAGACCGTTTTAAGATAGGACTTATCCTCCCTCTCGACTGAGGGCGGAATCTCTTCAAGGTATGCCCTTGATCAGCAAATATATCAGTGATTCTAAGCTCAGCAGGCGACATTTGAAAATTGTTTTCAGCATTTGCTACCGCCGATTTAATTACTTTAGACACAGCCTTGGCTGTGGGGGTAGGCAAAAAACTGAGGGTATTCAACGCCTCGCTAACTTTTCTGCCTCTAACCATATTTATCACTAACCGAACCTTCTGAGGCGAAATGCCAACTTCCTTAGCTACTGCTTTTACCTTCATTCCGTCTTATTTTATCCTTGCCTGTTCAGTTATTTTAGCTTTGGTGATATGGCCTCTGAATGTCCTGGTAGCCGCAAATTCTGCCAATTTATGCCCCACCATATTTTCAGTGATGAAAATGGGCACATGCTTTCTGCCATTATGCACTGCAATAGTATGACCTATCATTTGAGGCAAAATAGTAGAGGAGCGAGACCATGTCTTTATCACTGTCTTTTCGCCCGAATTATTGAGCGCTTCTATTTTCTTAAACAATTTAGCATCGCAAAAGGGCCCTTTCTTAAGTGACCGTGACATCTTCTTGCCTCCGTTTGAGAATCATTTTGTCTGATGTTTTACGACGACGTGTCTTAGCCCCCAAAGCTGGCTTTCCCCAGGGAGTTTTCGGATGCATTCCTCGCGGAGCTCTGCCCTCCCCACCTCCATGTGGGTGGTCACGAGGAGTCATAGCAGAACCCCTGACCGTAGGCCGCCAACCTGACCATCTTCTCTTTCCAGCTTTGCCTAACTTTATATTTTCGTGGTCAACGTTGCCTATCTGACCAATAGTAGCCCAGCACTTTTGATGAAATTTACGTAGTTCACCCGAAGGGAGTTTAAGTACAACATATTGGCCCTCCTTGCTTATAATTTGGGCAGAACTCCCTGCGCTATGAACAAGCTTTCCTCCTTTGCCTGGCTCAAACTCAATATTATGCACTAAAGTTCCCACAGGAATAGATTCCAACGGGAGAGCATTCCCAAGTTTTATATCAACATCCTCGCCTGCCTGTATAGTTTCACCCAACTTGATGCCCAAAGGGGCGATTATATAGCGCTTTTCTCCATCAGCATAATGAATTAGGGCAATGCGAGCTGCCCTATTAGGGTCATATTCAATGGAAGCTATTTTTCCAGGAACGGTAATTTTATCCCTCTTAAAATCGATAAGGCGAAGTTTCCGCTTACTGCCGCCACCTCGATGACGCACAGTTATAACACCTCGGCTATTACGCCCTGCTTTCTTTTTCAGCGGCACCAGTAAGGATTTCTCAGGAGCTACCTTGGTTAACTCTTCAAAAGTAGCGCCAGACATAAATCTCCTGCCCGGAGAAGTTGGATTATAAGTCTTTAATCCCACGAATCGCTCCTTATTTGTGCGTCCTTTGCCAGCGAGTTTTTTTAAGAAGTTTCTTATGTCTGTGTTTGGACATCTTCTTTTTTCTCCACTTAACGACTGAACCCATTATATACCCTCAAAGAAAGTAATTTTGTGTCCCGGTGCCAAGGTAACTATTGCCTTTTTCCAAGGTGAGCTAGTTACTTGCCTCCTGCCAAATCTTCTTGTCTTGCCAGGCACCGTCATTACATTGACTTTATTTACCTTTACCTTGAAAGCTTGTTCCACTGCCTCCTTAATCTGAGACCCGGTAGCCTTGCTAGCAACCTTAAAGGCATATTTATCTCTCTCCTTAAGCGAAGTAGCCTTCTCTGTAATTAAAGGACGCCGCAGAACTTCATAAAGATGCAATTTATTTACCCCAAATTTGCTCAATGTTGCGTATTGCCGGTACGGTGGCTACCAATATTTCATAAGAAAGTAAATCCAATACATTAATTAGGTTCGAAGGAAGGACCTTAACTTCAGGCAAATTAGCCGCTGATTTAACCACATGTGACGTGGACTGAGCAGTAAGAATCAAAGTGGAGGAATCGATGCCAAGCGAGGACAGAACATTTATCATGTCTTTTGTCTTTGGTTCCTCAAAATCAAGTTCCTGCAACAGTCTTATATTTCCTTCTCTAACTTTAGCAGAGAGAAGGCATTTCAAAGCTAACTTCCTCATTTTCCGGGGCATCGACTGGCGATAGGTGCGCGGCTTGGGGCCAAAAACTACCCCACCTCCCCTAAGCAGCGGTGATTTTATATCACCCCTTCGCGCTCTGCCAGTATGCTTTTGGCGATAGAGTTTTCTTGTGCTCCCCTTAACATCTCCCCTGGTCTTGGTAGACACAGTACCATGGCGTCTATTGGCTAATTGGCCGACCATTGCTTGATGAACTACCGCTCCATTAAAGGGAAGATTAAAAACAGCCTGGCTAAGCTCTATCTGGTCAACAACTTCACCGTTTAAAGTATAAACTGGCACTTTCATTTCCTGTTACCTTACTTTTTCAATTATTAACAATCCACCAGTGGCTCCAGGTACTGCACCCTTCACCAAAAGCAAATTACTCTCTGGGTCAGCTTGAATTACCTCGAGATTATGCGCTGTCACTCTCCTATTTCCCATATGTCCTGCCATGCGTTTCCCTTTAAGCACGCGCCCGGGAAAAGTGGTAGCTCCAATTGAACCAGGGGCGCGATGGCGGTCAGTTTGGCCGTGGGTCTTTGGCCCACCGGCAAAATGGTACCGCTTAACCACGCCAGCAAAGCCCTTGCCCTTAGAAAAGCCAGTTACGTTTATCAGGTCACCTTGCTTTAGAAAGCCAACATCCACTTTGTCACCCATCTTGACCGAGCTAATATCATCGGTCCTGAATTCGCGAAGATAGCGAACGTTCTCTAAGCCTCGAAGATGTCCCTTCTCCGAAGAGTTGAGCTGAGATTGCTTCACCTTGTTCTCAATAAAGCCCACTTGGATAGCATCATAACCATCTCTGTCCCGGCTCTTTATCTGAGTTACCACGGAAGGCCCGGCTTGAATAGCGGTTACTGCCATCGCCTCTCCGTTTTCCTGAAACAGTTGCGTCATGCCTATTTTTCTACCAATAATGCCTGTAAACATGGTTTTAACTACAACTTAATATCTATCTCTACTCCAGATGCCAGGTCAAGGTGACTCAGGGCATCTATAGTCTTGGAACTCGGCTGCAAAATATCAATTAACCTCTTATGGGTCCTGATTTCAAACTGCTCCCTGGAATCTTTATCAATATTAGGGGAGCGAATAACGCAAAATTTTTCAATATCAGTGGGTAGAGGTACCGGGCCAACCACTATAGCCCCGGTGCGTTCCACTGTTTCCAGTATTTGCCTTACTGCTTGATCAGCCAACTTATGGTCGAAGCTTTTAATTTTGATACGAACTTTCTGGTCAATCATCTGCTTCCCCCCATTCTAGTCGCAATTTGCTTAGCCAAATCCTGAGGCAATTGTTCATAGCGATGAAAGCACATAGTATGAGTCGCCCTTCCTTGACTGAGCGACCTCAAATCTCCAGCGAAACCGAATATTTCCGCTAGAGGAACAACACCACGGATAGTGGAGAACTCGGTGTGACTCTCAATGCCTTCGACGTGAGCCCTTCGAGAGTTTAAATCGCCAATAATGTCCCCGAGGAACTGATTGGGAGTTGTTATCTCCACTTCCATAATTGGCTCGAGAATAACAGGTTTAGCTTTACCTATCCCATCCCTCATAGCCATGAAGGCTGCCATCCTGAAAGCCACATCTGAAGAATCGACCTCATGAAAACTTCCATCATACAAAGTCACCTTTACATCTATTACAGGGTAACCAGCTAATTCTCCGCTTTGTAAAGCTGACTTGGCACCGGCTTCTACTGAGGGAGTAAATCCCTTAGGTATGGCCCCGCTTCGAATCTGGTCACGAAACTCAAATCCGCTCCCACGCTCGCCTGGCTCAATTCTAAGCCAAACGTGCCCATATTGCCCTTTACCACCGGATTGACGTATAAATCTCCCCTCAGATTCCACAGGAAGGGTGATTGTTTCCTTATAAGCGACCTGAGGCTTACCAGCATTGACCCTTATACCATATTCGCGAAATATACGCTCCATTAACACTTCGAGATGAAGTTCACCCATCCCCGAAATCAGAGTTTGACCTGTTTCCTTGTCATAGTAAACCTTGAATGTGGGGTCCTCCATAGCAAGTTTAGCCAGGGAATCATCTAACTTGTCCTGGTCGACTTTAGTTTTAGGTTCAACAGCCATGGAAAGCACCGGCTCGACAAATCGTATAGCCTCAAGAAGCACTGGTCGTGTGGGCTCGCAAAGGGTATCACCTGTCGAGGTCATCTTAAGTCCCAGGCTAGCTACAATGCTTCCGGTCTCAGTGTGGCCAATTTCCTCACGGTGATCGGCATGCATAACATATAGTTTTCCCAATCTCTCTTTCTTATCTATGCTGGAGTTCAAGACTTGTGCTCCGGCCTTTACCATGCCTGAGTACACACGCAAGTAAACCAGTCTACCCATAAACGGGTCAAAAACCGTTTTAAACGCCAACGCAGAAAAAGGTTCATCATCGCTCGCCAGACGAAGGATTTCCTCTCTACTTTTAGGATTTATAGCCGAGATGGGAGGAATATCTAGCGGCGAAGGGAGGTAATCTACAATAGCATCAAGCAATAACTGGATGCCTCTATCTCTCAAGGCACTGCCACAAAGGACAGGCACAATGCAGTTAGAAAGGGTCAGCCTTCTTATAGCCGCCTTAATTTGAGATGCGGACACATCTTGCCCATTAAGGTAGAGCATCATAATCTGCTCATCGAGCTCGGCTAAGTCCTCAATTAATGCCTGGCGATGCTTGGCCAGCAAAGTCTCGCTGCCCTCCTCAATTGAAGCTGAATTAGAATCAACCGGGAAAGAAACGACTTTGTTTTCCACAAGGTCAATGATGCCCCGAAAGAGTTTTTCACTTCCTATGGGGAGCTGTATGGGTAATGCCTTGATTCGCAACCTTTCATTAATCATGGTCACTGTGTGATGAAAATCAGCGCCAATCCTGTCCATTTTGTTAATAAAGCAAATCCTGGCCACGCCATATTTATCTGCCTGGCGCCACACAGCCTCTGATTGAGCTTCCACTCCAGCTACACCATCGAAAATCACCACACCACCATCTAACACACGGAGGCTACGCTCCACCTCAGCGGTAAAATCTACATGCCCAGGGGTGTCTATGATGTTTATACAATATTCACGCCAGTGACATGTGGTAGCCGCTGAAGTAATGGTAATACCTCGTTCTCTTTCTTGCTCCATCCAATCCATTACTGCAGTCCCCTCATCTACACTTCCCACCTTGTAAGTTCGCCTTGTGTGATGTAGTATCATTTCCGTGGCTGTGGTCTTGCCAGCATCTATATGAGCAATGATCCCTATATTCCGTATTTTTTCCAAAGGGAAAGTCCGCGACATGAGTTTATCCTTTGCCTCAATTACTGCTTTTAACACGACTTCTCACCAGCGATAGTGAGCAAAGGCTTTGTTAGCCTCTGCCATCTTGTGAAGATCATCACGTTTCTTAATTGCTGTCCCCCGACCATGGACAGCATCAACCAACTCGCTCGCCAGCCTTTCTTCCATAGATTTGCCACTACGAGCTCGCGCTGAAGCAATAAGCCATCTCATGGCAAGAGCGCGCCCTCGATCTTCCCTTACCTCTGAGGGGACCTGATAGGTAGCCCCACCAATACGGCGTGATTTAACCATGAGAAGCGGCGTAGCATTTCTAATCGCTCGCTCTAAGGCTTCTTCAGGACTGCTATTCACTTGCTGAGCAGTGAGCTGCAAGGCATTATAGACAATGCGCTCGGCTATAGATTTTTGCCCTCCTAGCATAAGCTTATTAATAAATTTAGCTACCGTAGTGCTGTCATATTTAGCATCGGGTGGCGGTACCCTTTTTACTACTTTTCTAGCTCCTCTTGGCATTCGATATCCTCGCTATTTTTGTGCCTTGGCCCCATACCTGCTGCGACTTCGTTTACGACCAGATACTCCCTCAGTGTCCAAGGTGCCACGGATAATATGGTAGCGAATTCCAGGAACATCTTTAACCCGGCCACCACGAATCAACACTACCGAGTGTTCCTGCAAATTATGTCCTTCGCCAGGAATATAAGCGGTCACTTCCATGCCGTTGGTTAGCCTAACGCGGGCAACTTTGCGCAATGCCGAGTTGGGCTTCTTAGGTGTAACCGTCTTAACCTGGACGCATACACCCCTTCTTTGAGGCGCTCCCTGGATCCATTTAATTTCCCCTTTCATTGTATTTCGGGTGTAATGCAATGCCGGGACATCGCTTTTCTTTCCTATCTTTTGCCGTCCTTTACGAGTAAGTTGATTAATTGTTGGCATTCCTATACTCCTCTATTTTAGGCAATCAAAAAGCCGTCTGGTTATATGCCGGTCTACTCCAGGAAAATTTGCTCGGCTTCAGCCAGCCGGCTTTTAAACTCTCTACGTTTTTACCTTCTAGTAGACACCAACTTACTAATTTAACACAAGGTAATTAGCGTGTCAACTAGCGAAGCAATACTTTTTCCTAATCAACAAGGTAGTGCATACCACCATCTATATCGAAATTTATACAGACCCTTATAATGAGATGTTGGCCAGTGGTCCCTCTATATCACATTCCGTCGATATGGCTGGAAAACAGTTTATCAGCACTGAATCACAACTCAGAAACCGAGAAATGGAAGGGGGATACTTTTTCAGGGCAAGCTTACCCGTTACGATATTTCGAACGCTTTACTTGCTAATGCAGGTGTCTCCTTACTCCTGCCTTAACTTTGAACATCCTGCTACTGGCTAGGTTATATAAATACGCATTGAGCATAGCTACGTATTCATCTACTTCTTCACGATCGAATTGTATGACTTTATTGGCTATTCGTTGACAATAATCGCAATGGCTACACCCAGATAAACAATCTTGCTTCTTGAAGAAATCTATAAAACCTTCTAGGGCTTGGTTGTCGATATATAATCTGGGCAGTGACCCAATAACGTTGTTCTGTACGCCCGGTAAATCAGAATTGCCAAATCCAACTTTGGGAGTAATGACGTTCAAAATATCATATAGGTTCCCCTGATAACGACGTGACGAATATGCTGTGGCAGCATTCAAAATTCGCTCGGTTGGCATTGACCTGCCACTGGTTTTGAACATATCGATACCTATCTCTTCATAAACATGAATATCCTCGGGTCTTACCCAGCGGCATTTAATGGCCTGAGAGATATCCCAGAGCCTGTCTAGAGTACAACGCAGTACACAATAGTCTTCATAATAACCGTTAAGCGGATTATAACTTTGACTGGCATGCCCCAGGGTATCATGGTGGTAATATTCGTAGGGGCACTGGTATAAGCAGAGATTATTCAGTAGTACAGTGAGTCCGCAATTCACTGCGCTCCTGATAGCCTTAAGTAAAGTAAAGTCCCGGTTTACATTAATGTCCAGAGTAATAGAATCGGCGCCTAAGGATTCAAATAATTTAGCTCTAGCAACGCTGCTCACATGAGCAATGGTTGACACCCTTACATCCAGCTGCGGAAATTGACGCTTTATAAGCTCAATCAGATAAGGGATGCTTACTGTGACACTATCCACCCCCATGCTGGTAATCCATCTAATTTGCTCTAGCAATTCTCGATGAGTATTCTCATCCCACTCCATATTAACCATACTGGGAGCATTTAAGATATAGTCAAACTTCAGACCTGCGGAATGCGCCCGCTCGATGTATTCCTCCGCCTGATTTTCTGCCATGTGGACATTCTCAGCACCTCTCCCCCCACTACCTATCATTGAGGTGGGCAATACGCCATATATCTGTACCTCGGCTTCCAGCCTGCTTAATGGCAATATCAAGTCTGGATCCCAATTCGTTGGCACTAGTAACTTCATGACACCTCGCTACGGCACATAATACTGATACAAAGCAGGGCAGATGTACCTACCTTTGGACATTTCTTCGTGTTTAGCAAAACCATACGTTATATCGTAATCCGATGTATTATGAATTTAAAGAAATTTTTTGTCAATACCCCCAATTAAAAATCACTGCTCCAAGATTTTGTCAACATGTAATTGTCTCGGGAGATGTCACCCCACGAAAATATTAAGAAAAGGACAAAACTTAGATTATATCTTATATGGTCCTGTATCGTAATGCGATGTATTATGAACATAACGAACTTTTTTGTCAATACCCTTTTGATCTTGGCATATAGTTAGACACCCTATAAAACCATAGCAGCATTATATTATCATCTTTCAACTTCGACTGACTTAAGGAAATGCTCCACCATCTATAGTGATGACTTGTCCAGTGATATAGCCAGCTCTTTCACTGGCTAAAAAAGCTACCAATTCAGCCACATCCTCAGGTTGACCAAAGCGTTGCAACGGAACCATTGCCAGTATGGCCTCTTTTTTTTCCGAAGGCAGCTTATCTGTCATCCCAGTAATAATGAAACCTGGAGCCACGGCATTGACAGTTATATTACGGGAACCCATCTCTCGGGCTATGCTCTTGGTGAAAGCAATGAGTCCTCCTTTGGAAGCAGCATAGTTACTTTGCCCTATATTCCCTACTATCCCGGTCACCGAAGATATGCTAATAATACGCCCCCATTCCTGTCTCATCATAGACTTCAGGGCAAACTTGGTGCACAGGTAAGCTCCACGTAAATTAGTGTTAATTACATCGTCCCAGGCATCATCAGACATTCTTAACAAAAGGGTATCTCTATTTATTCCGGCATTATTTACCAGAATATCAACCTTGCCCCATTTATCAGTCACCTGTTCTACCATGACCTGCGCTACCGCACTATCCCGAATATCAGCTTCAACCGACATGGCTTCCCCGCCTAGCCGGATTATGTCTTCCACTACATTATCCGCATCAACCTTATTACTATCTTCAATTGCTACGTAATTGACTGCTACCTTGGAACCAAGGCTGGCAAGCTTCAAGGCAATAGCTTTACCTATGCCGCGAGAGGCACCAGTTACTATGGATACTTTTCCTTCCAATTCCATTACTGACTTTCACTCGCTGGCGCGTTTAAGTACCAGACAGCAATTTTCACCACCTAACCCAAAGCTATTCTTCAGACATACATTTACCTGAGCCGGGCGAGCTACATTGGGGACATAATCCAGATCACAGTCCGGATCAGGGGTCTCATAATTTATAGTTGGATGGATAATCCCTTTGTTCATAACTAATATAGCGGCGATGGTTTCAATAGCGCCGCCAGCAGTAATGCCATGCCCAATCATGGATTTAGTAGAGCTTATAGGAATTTTGTAAGCATGCTCTCCAAACACTATCTTAATAGCTTTGGTTTCACAGGCATCATTCAGTTTGGTGCTGGTGCCGTGAGCGTTAATATAATCAACCTCCTCAATCTTCACCCTGGCATTTTGCAGGGCAGTACGCATAGCATAAGCCTCAGCGTCAGGGGCGGGAGCAGTTGCATCGTGGGCATCGAAAGACCAACCTGCACCGGCAACTTCAGCCAGGATAGGTGCACCCCGTCTCTTGGCATGTTCATAGCTTTCCAAGACAACTAATCCGGCACCCTCAGCATAGACGAAACCATTGCGGTTGAGATCAAATGGACGACAAGCCTTGGACGGGTCAGGTTCATGGGAAAGGGCTCCCAAAATATCTATTCCAGCCACGCCAACTGGCTCCAGGCTGGCGTCAGAACCCCCGGCTATCATCACATCAACATACCCTAAGCGAATGAAATTGGTCGCTGTGCCTATGGCGTCAGCGCCACTGGCACAAAGGCTATTCACACTGCTATTAGGGCCCCTGGCCCCCAGCATCATTCCCACCTGCATGGATGCTGCACTGGCTGTTGACTTGGTGATGAAGAGAGGGTCGGCTCCTCTTCTAGGACCCGTTTTTTGGTATTGCTCCCATCCCCAAACAACATAGCCTTGTTCCGTCATAGTAGAAATGCTGACACCTACTCTATCAGAATTTTCCTGGGCCATATCCAGGCCGGCTGATTGTATTGCTTCTTTGGCAGCAGCAATGGCAAACTGAATGGTCCTTGAAGTCCGGTCAATTGCCTTCAAGTCCATATACTTTGTGGCATCAAAGCCATGCACCTCAGCATCCACTTTCACTCGAAAGTTGCTGGCATCAAAGTGGGTAATAGGACCGATGGCTGACTTTCCTGCGACTAATCCCTCCCAAAACTCTTCTGCACTTAAGCCCAAGGGATTAATAGTACCCATACCGGTAACTACAACTCTCGGTATATCTATCGTGCCCCAAGAATTTACCGAGTTCGTAGAAACTTTAGCCGTGTTCATTATTCTTATTTTCCTGCGAGGGCAAAGAGCCCTACAGAGGTGCCTCCATCAACAATAATAGTCTGTCCTCTTATCATAAAGGCTTCTTCACTGCACAAAAAAGCAACAATATTAGCGACATCTTCGGGAATCACCATTCTTCCCGCTGGTGTTACTTGACGATTATCTTTTACCAACCCCTCTTTGAAATAGAACTTCAATGCCTCTGTCTCCACAGCAGAAGCAGCTACAGTATTAACGCAAATGTTTTGAGGTGCCAGCTCTATTGCTAGGTAACGAGTTAAAGCTTCCAGGGCAGCTTTGGAGACTCCAACGACAGTATAATTGGGCAAGACAAAGCGCGAACCCAGGCTAGAGATGCTTACTATCTTACCACCCCTGCCCTCCATTAGTTTAGCTGCCCTCTGGGCACAGAGCAAAAGGGCTCTGGCGTTGATGTCCATAGTCCATTCCCAGGCCTTAACATCTATATCCACTACAGGACGGCCTACGCCTGAAGCAGCGTTGCTAATCAAGATATCCAGGCGGCCAAATTTATTGCTAATCATATCAAACATTTCGTCTATCTTTGCCGGGTCTCCCACATTAGCTCTGATAACCTCAGCTTTCACTCCCAGAGACTCGATATCCTTAGCTGTTTGTTCAGCGCTATCGCGGTGGCGAAAAAAATTGACAATAATATCTACACCCTGGGAAGCAAGTTTAAGAGCAATCGCCCGACCAATCCCTCGCCCACTACCTGTAACTAAAGCCAGCTTCCCATCAAGGGACATAGCTAAACCTTCTCCTCTTGTGCTACCCGGCTCTCTACATAGGACACAAAGTCACCGAAGTTCTGAAACTTCTGGGCTTCCTCATCAGGGATTTCAATCCCAAAGGTCTCTTCCACCGCCACTAATGCCTGTACTACATCCAGGGAATCTGCCTTAATCTCTTTAAATGTACTTTGCCGAGTGATAATGCTCTTATCAACACGAGTAATCTTAGCTACGATATCCCTTACCTGGTCTTCGACGGTCATAACTTACCTCCTTGGTTAAATTTGGCCAATTCCGACTTCAAACTTTCAACAACCCCGGCTTTTACCGCTTCCTTGGCGCTTTCTATAGCATTAGCTATTTGGGGAGCCCGGCTAGCTCCATGCGCTATCTTCACAACCCCATCAATACCCCACAAAATACCGCCACCATGCTTCTCAGTTTCATTGGATATTTTGGTTGCCGGGAATAATCCCTTAAACAATAATCTTACTAAGGCGCGCAGGGGTGGGTACTTTTTTAGCTTACGCACTATCCAAACCTGGGCGTAACCCCCTATGCTTTCATAAAACTTTAAAATAACATTGCCCACAAAGCCATCGCAGACAATGACATTGGCTTTGCCGTTTAAGATATCACTGCCTTCTATATTGCCAACGAAGTTCAACCCACTATTTTTGAGAAGTGAATAAGCTTCACGCACTGCGTCACTCCCTTTGCTTTCTTCACTCCCCGTGCTTAGCAAAGCTACCTTGGGGTCAGTGATGTTAAGGAACTTCTTAGCATAGACTGAGCCAGCAACGGCAAAAGTTAGGAATTGATGTGGCTTGCAATCTACATTAGCCCCGAGGTCTACCATCACAGTATTCGGTGCAAAGCTCCCCAGAGAGCCGACAAGTGCCGGACGATATACTCCGTCCACCATGCCCATAAATTGAATGGCGCTTATTGCGGCTGCCGCAGTAGATCCGGCACTCAATAATGCATCTGCTTCGCCCGATTTTACCATCTTCGCCGCTATGGCAACAGAACAATTAGGCTTGCGGCGAACTACGTCAACCGGCGACTCATTTTCCTTGATAACGTCACTGGCTCCAACAACATGGATGGATGAACCGTTAGTGAGTTTGCACTTGGCTAATTCCTTTTCCAGAATGGTTGCGGTGCCCACCAAGAAGATTTCTACATCATTCTTCCGAGCCGCAAGAACCGCCCCCTTAACTATTTCCCCAGGAGCATAATCACCACCCATGGCATCCACAGCCACCCTTATTCTGCCATTTTGAACCATATTTTTATTTCTTATCACTTGAGAACTTGACTATTGTCTCTCCTGTAACTATCATTTCTCCTTTTTGATTACGACACTCAAAACTGCAATTTGCGTATGATACATCATCTTCTTGTTCAATGCAATCAATTTTACCATTGATAGTCAGCGTGTCTCCAGGATGTGCTGGCTCTTTAAACTTCGCGCGAAGCTTACCTTCAGACAGCCAGTTTCGGCCAAAAGCCGAGGTCATCATCTCTGACACATAAGCCAAGCTAAGCATACCATGAGCAATAGTTCCACCCAAAGGAGTCTTAGCAGCAAAAGACTCGTCTATGTGGATGGGATTAAAATCACCCGATGCCTCAGCATAAAGGTTAATTTTCTCCTGGGTGATATGTTTTACCACCGAATCAAAAGCCTTACCTTCTTGAATCTCTGTTAGCATTTCCTCCTTAGGTGGGCAATGCTATAGTTGCCCTTCCTGATTGCACTTTTTCTTTGCCTTTGTCAAAAACCTCTAACTCCAGAATTAACATACTCATTTTGCCCCGAGTTATTTTTTGTAACACTCCTATGTAACACTCTATAGTAGCTCCAATTGGCACCATTTTGAAAAACTCTAATTCTTGTGAGGCATGTATAGCAATAGTGTCAGGTGGCAGTGGAATAGACTTTGTCGTAGCAGCTATGGTGCAGGCTGTAATAGCCAAAGGAGGGACAAATCCATCACCTTCACTATCTACAGCTTTTAGATATTTGGAAACGAAGGAGTCACTCAGTTCATAGGTAGTAGGAGGGAATTTGTAACCGGGTGTTAGCTCTTCATAGCTTATAGCTCTGTCCGGCATTCGACTAGTTCCTGATACATCGGTATGCTATGCATATTACATTATACACTGCCCCTGATTATTGTCAATATTTTCCTATTATTACCACCACCCATTAATAATGGACTTTTGGCATCGACAGAATTGACTTAAAATCAACCTGTCCCACACAGAATACCCTAAATTGCTGGAAGGTATAAGACGGAAAAAGCTATCGAGCACACTTTGCTAGCTGCACCGTCTTCCCATTTGGTTTACTGCAAAATGGGCTCGGCAGGATTCGAACCTGCGACCAACCGGTTATGAGCCGGCCGCTCTGCCACTGAGCTACGAGCCCACTCTTCTACCCATGAAAAGCTTCACCTTTCATGGTAACCAATATTGTGTGGAGCAGGAAACGGGACTCGAACCCTCGACACCTTACCTGGAAAGAGTAGTTATGACTGAGCCCTCGTTTTCCTCACCTTTTAAACGTGACAAGCGGTAGAGGACTGCCTCTTTCCATTACTAATCAGGTGAGTGTTCATTCTCTATCTCCCGCCACTTCCTTGACTGATTTTACCATGCTTGCCCATAAGGCAACAACCGGTTTGGTAAGGACAAGAGACACTTCTTAGAGTTACCATAGTCTCTTTACAGTCAAAAGGATACGAATACTTGGCCTATTGCCCATCGAACAAAAGAGGTTTTATTGTGTTTGAAATCTAGCTAGAATATCGTCTCCCCTAGCCAGCTGAGCGCATTTCAAGTTCGCTAGAACTGACAGGCGCCAGGGGATTCGGAATTAAGTCATACAGAGGGGATAGCCCACGCAAATCTGTACTTGAGAATATTAAGCTGCGCTCAACTTTGCTACCTTGGCTAAACAATTGTTCCTTTGACCTCACTAGTCCAAAGTTGTAGACTGTCAATATCTTCTTAACCGGAACTTAAATAGGTACACAGCCAAGGCCAGATTACAATGTGGACAAAGGCTTGAAAGAGCACTTTGGTTCATGCCTCGAGACAGAAGTGAAGGAAAATGAGAATAGAAAGCACCAGATACACTGAATGTCTTGGCTCAGTTCGGATTAACGATGTACAGCAGGTATTGGAACTGGACTCTGGCAGAGCCAAAGAACTTCCCCCCCAAGAGAATATCGCTGTGCAAAAAATTGAGGAGGATGTTATCAAGGACTTCGAAGAGAAAATGGCTATTGTCATCCCTACTAAGGACGAGAAACTCAAGCTCTTCGAAGGTGTTGTCAGTGGAGTCCCTCATGAGTGCCTGCTAATCGTAGTCTCTAACAGCCAGAGAAGGCGGGTTGACCGGTTCAGGATGGAGAAAGACGCATTGAACCAGTTCTGTCACTTTACTCGCCGTGAGGCTCTGATTATTCACCAGAAAGACCCCGTACTAGCCCGGGCTCTCGCTGAGGCTGGCTACACTGACATTTTAGGAGAGGATGGGTTGATAAGGGATGGCAAGGCTGAAGGCATGCTAGCTGCAATCCTTCTCGCTATGGTTGCCAAGAAAGATTTTGTTGGCTTTATCGATGCTGATAATTATTTTCCCGGCGCTGTATGGGAGTACGCCAGATGCTATGCTACCGGCTTCTGCATGGCTAAATCCGCTTATAGCATGGTCAGGGTTTTGTGGCGCTACAAGCCTAAAATTTCGGCAGGCATGTTTTTTAAGAGATGGGGTCGAGTATCAGAGATAACTAACAGGTGTATGAACTCCCTGATCTCAAGCAAAACCGGATTTGAAACTGAGATTATCAAGACAGGCAATGCCGGGGAGCATGCTATGAGCTTGAGACTGGCAGAGATACTCACTTATGCCTCAGGCTACGCTGTGGAACCTCAGGAACTTATATCTATCTTCGAAGGGTTTGGTGGTGTCTTACCCATGGCAAACCCTACCGCTGCCAAACATGGCGTTGAGATATTCCAGACCGAGACAAGGAACCCCCATCTCCATGAAGAAAGGGGTGGGCGGCATCTTCTGGTGGAAATGCTATTGCCAGGTCTGGGGTCTATCTATCACTCCCCACTCTGTGAAAAGGAGACCAAGCAGTTAATTATCAACGAGCTTTTACAGCAGAATGCCATCCAGCCAGATGAAGAACCACCAAAACCACGCCTTATTACTCCACTGAGGGCTATCAACCTGAAGAAGTTCACCGCAGTTATGACGGAACACATGAACTCGTATTCAGCATTAGAGGAAGAGGAATGAAAGCGGTCGTTCTTATCGGTGGGGAAGGGACGAGGCTACGTCCACTAACCTTCAATACCCCCAAGGCGATTATGCCTATCCTGAACCGTCCTTTCTTGGAGCACTTGCTGGGCTACTTGAAAGAGCACGGAGTTGCCGACGCTATTCTCGCCATGGGTTATCTCCCTGACCCAATCCAAAGCTGTTTAGGCGATGGTACTCAACTCGGAGTTCGGCTCACCTACCTGGTGGAGGAGTCGCCTCTGGGCACAGCCGGAGCAGTGAAGAATGCTGAATCATACCTGGATGGGCCATTCTTTGTTTTCAACGGAGACATTATCACCGGGATAGACTTGACTGCTATGATGAAACGCCACAAAGAAGTTAAGCCCAAAGTTAGCATAGCACTGACACCGGTAGATAATCCTACTATATACGGGGTAGTGGAGACTGATACCCGGGGCATGGTACAGCGCTTTGTTGAGAAGCCGACCTGGGACAAGGTCACCACTAACATGATAAACGCCGGCATCTACATCCTGGAGCCTGAGGTCTTAGCACATATCCCAGCATCAACTCCGTCTATGTTTGAGAATTATCTCTTTCCGAGACTTCTTGAGATAGGTGAGCCTATCTTGGGCTATCCTTCTGACGCCTATTGGATTGATATCGGTACGCCGGAGAAATATCTAAAGGCAAACCATGACTTGCTTTTACAGCAGGCTGGTAGAGGCATTCAAGCTAAAGGAAAGAGTCAGTTCCATCCTACTGCCCAAATTGAGGGGCCGGTTTTGATTGCCGAAGGATGTATTATTGCTGAGGACGCCAAGCTAAAAGGGCCCGTCGTTCTAGGGCCGCATTGTGAAATTGGCAAAGGCGCAGTAGTGCAAGGAGCGGTACTGTGGCACCACTCGAGAGTGGGTGAGAAAGCAATACTCAGGAATTGCGTAGTTTGCTCCCATAGCTATGTGGAACAAGGCAGCCATGTTCCCGATAACTGCGTACTGGGCGATAGTGTTACAGTTGCTTCAGGAAACATATTGGATAAAGGTACCCAGGTCTGGCCGGATGGCTATGCTGAGTCAAATGCAACTCAACCCTTAGTATCATGATTTGGCTAACCCCCGCTTTAAATCTGATAGTCAGCAAACACACCAACTTAATCAATGTTCTGGATTCGACCCCTAAAGCCAGAAAGGAATTTGAGTTTATATGTGCCCTATTTGTGGTATTGTAAGTCGGAATGATGAAGATGTGAGCAGCCAGATACACTCTCCGATGAGTACACTGTGTAGCAATAGTTCTGCCGAGGCCTGGCTTGTTTCCGAGGGAGTGTCATACAGATGGCCAATGGATGCTCAGGCAATAAGAAGACAGGCCCTGGGGCAGGTCTCGTTTGCCACCAGGGAACAAGGCTCAGTAAGGCCTGGCTTTAATCACAACGGCAATTTATCCGTGCTTTGTGAGGGTAATCTCTATAATAGTGAGAATCTAAGATTGAGCCTCGCCTCGAAGCAGAAACCAGCTAGCGGAAGTACAGCCGAGATAGTAGCTTACTTGCTGTCAGAAAGATATCAGGGAGACCTGGTTGATGCACTAAAACAGGTGTCGCCCATGCTCGATGGCGAATTCTGTCTGGCAGCAAGTGATGGGAAGCAAGTTGTGCTCACGAGGGATTTTGCCGGCCTCAGGCCGGCATGCTATGCCGAAAACAACAAAATTTTTGCCTTTGCCTCAAGGAAGACGGCTCTATGGGAGATAGGGCTGCGTAATGTAAGACCCCTGCGAGCAGGAATGATTGCTTCTTTTGGCAAAGATGGCATTATTCTTGATAAAGCCTACCCATTGAGCAAGATGAATATTCAAGTGACCATCACCGACCTGGCTGAAGCTGTTGACAGCTACTGCGCCCTGCTTAAGGCGGCTGTTGAGAGGAGATTATACAATGTTAAAAGAGTAGCAGCGCTCGTTTCAGGAGGTGTAGACAGTTGCCTGATAGCTAAGCTTGTCTCAGACATGTCCGCAATGAGGGGCATTGAGGTAACCACTTATACTGCTGGCGTAGAGGGGGCGACTGATATTGAATATGCCAAACGCTTTGCTCAAGAGCTGGGGCTAAAGCATAAGGTGAGGAGGCTGAGCCAGGATGAGATTGAGTCATACATACCCCGAGTAGCTGCTGCTGTTGAGGAGAGGGACTTTGTACAAATTGAAGCCGGTATCGGAGTCTATGCCGCGGTGGAGATGGCAAGCCAAGATGGTCTCAAGGTAATCTTCTCAGGTCAGGGTCCAGATGAGCTATGGGGAGGCTACAGCTGGTATCCTCAAGTTATTGCCAAAGATGGCTATGACAGTCTTCTGCAGAATATGTGGGGTGATTTAGAGAGAGCCGACGTGGAGACCTTTGACAGGGAGAACCGAATTGCTATGGCACACGGGGTGGAAAAGGTGTTCCCTTACGTTGATATTAATGTAGTCAAGCTGGCAATGAGCGTGTCGCCTCACCTCAAGATTACCTCTACTGAAGACAGGATTGGCAAGCGTCCCCATCGGGAGGCAGCCAAAAGGCTTGGACTACCTGCGCAATATGCTGACCGAAGTAAAGAAGCAGCCCAGCATGGTACAGGAATTCATGGTACCCTTGACGCAATAGCACGCAAGAATGGCTTTACTCCTGAGTTAGTGGAGCATGTTGGGTATGCTAGTGATAAAGTGAGCCAGGAAAAGTTAGCCAGTTCCACCCGTTACGGCTACCTATATGCAGAAAAGGAGCTCTGGCAGATACCCCAGCACATTCAGTTCTTCTTTGACTCGGTAGCGTACAGGAGTAACCTGCTCAATGAAGCGGAAAGGTCAAGGATAGAGCAATTTCTAAAGAAGGCAAGTATTTGTTTAAACCAATGAATGATGCCAAGCTGGGATTCGTTCATGGGCAGGGTTAAGATTGATGAAGTTGAAACCAGTTATTTTCACCGACTTAGATGGTACTTTGCTAGACCTGGAAACTTACTCTTATGAAAGAGCTTTGCCATCCATAGAGTATTTACGAAGCCAGGAGGTACCTATTATCTTCTGCTCGGCCAAGACCAGAGCTGAGCAAGAGGTATATCGAAAAGAGTTGCAGATAAACGACCCATTCATTGTGGAAAATGGAGGGGCGGTCTTCATTTCTCAAGGCTATTTCCCGTTTGATTTTGAGTATCATAAAGCTAAGGATAGTTACCAGGTAATTGAACTCGGCATCCCCTATCACCGAATCAGAGAGATTTTGGTACAGATAAGGGATGATACCGGGGTCAATTTTAGAGGTTTTGGTGATATGAGTGCGGAGGAAGTAGCATCATTGACGAACTTGGATCTCGGAGCCGCACAGCGAGCCAAAGCCAAAGAGTATGACGAAACCCTTAATCTTCAGGGAATACCGGACGAGATTAATAGAGTGCTAAATGCGATAAGGAAAATGGGCCTCAATTATACATCTGGCAGCCGCTATTGTGACGTCACCGGTCCAAATGACAAAGGAAAGGCAACAAGAATCCTCATTGACTTATTCAACAGAAAATCAGGACAAATAAAGACAATAGCCATAGGTGATAGCCCTAATGACTTGCCTATGCTCTCAGCAGTGGACATCCCCGTCTTGGTACAAAAGCCGGGAGGGACTTGGGAAGAGATAGATATACCTCATCTCCACAGGGTGGAGGGGATTGGCCCGGAGGGCTGGGCAAGGGCTGTTGAGGAAATAATCGAACAGGGAATGGCCTAGTCTTCGGAGATCAGTATTGAAAGCTGGAGTAATTCAAATTGGCCTTTGCCATGAAATAGGAACAAACATGGAATAGAATTTGCTTTTGATTAATACTTTATCTCTATTGATATTGTACAAACCGGCAAATATTGCCTAGACCTCTACAGGGCCTTCGAGTTCTTGAAATGCGATGTGTTTCTTCAAATCCCTACCCAGCTTGACCCCTTCCCGGAAGGCGACCAGATTCGACCGGATAGTTCCCTGAGGCATCCTTTTAGCAATGGCTTTATGGATAGAGTGGGTAGAAAACCAAGGGCAGAAAGGTGCCAATACCCCCACAGCCAACATATTGGCAAATTTCTGCTCTTTATATGTATTTTGAGACAATCTAGAAAAAGGCGCTCTTACTACATTCACCCAAAATACACTATTCACCAAATCAGCGTCTACTATGACCAAGCCCTGAGGCTTCATATCGCGCAGGTTTTCGTCACAAGCCCTCTGATTGAAGGCCAGTAATATGTCCAAGCCCAGCGTCTTAGGATAATCTATTTCGGCATCGCTGATGATTACCTCTGAGACGGAAGTCCCGCCGCGGGCTTCGGGACCATAGTTTTGACTTTGGATAACATAGTATCCCTTAAAGATACCTGCTTCAGCTAGGATGATTCCTGCTATTATGATTCCTTGTCCCCCGCTGCCGGCAATTCTTATTTCATAGCGCATTGTCTTCCAACCTGCATTTCGCTATCAGTTTTTCATACATTTCATGGTATGCCGGCGCCTTTCTATCTACCAGCACGCCAATTACTATTTTTTGTCTAAGCTCTTCCTCCCCAAGGTCCTTTGCTTTCTCTACCCGTACTGCGTTGTCTCTCTGCCACTTCATCATTTCCACTGGTGATTCCAAGCCTATCTCCCGACCAAAGTACGTCGTACAATGAGAGACGACTTCAACCACGGAAAATCCTTCCTTACCAATAGCCATCCCGATTATTTCTTCAAGGAGGCGAGCGTGATAAACAGTAGACCGTGCCACAAAGGTGGCTCCAGCTTCCCTGGCTAGTCCACAGATGTCAAAGGGGGATTCTAGGTTTCCGTGGGGAGAAGAGCTTGTCTTTAGCCCAAAAGGGGTAGTAGGAGAAAATTGCCCGCCAGTCATGCCATATGTTTGGTTGTTGATGATTATTGAGGTAATTCCGATGTTCCTTCTAGCGGCATGTATAAAATGGTTCCCCCCGATAGCGGTAGCATCCCCGTCCCCCATAACTACAATTACTTTGAGAGATGGATTGGCCAGTTTTATCCCGGTAGCAAAGGTAAGCGCTCTGCCATGGGTAGTATGCAAAGTATTGAAGTCCACATAGGTTGGCAACCGGCCGGAACACCCTATCCCAGAAATAAGGACGACGTCGTCCTTACCATACCCACCGCCATCAATGGCTCTGATGAGTGCACCGAGCAGGATACCAATACCACAACCGGGACACCAGATATGTGGGAACCTCTTACTCGAGCGAAGGTATTTGTAAATCAGATGTTCACGTTCTTTCAAGGGTAAATATCCTCCAAGCTTCTCAGTATCTCTTTGGGGGAAATCATAGTTCCATCTACTTTATTTAATGTCACTATTTCACATCCTCCCTGACTAACTCTCTTGACCTCCCGTGACAGTTGCCCCATGTTCATCTCAGGGACAAGCACCTTTGCCGAGCTTTGCAAAAACCTTATTACAGTATGGCGCATGAATGGCCAGAGCACTTTAAGCTTGATTAGTCCTACCTTTAGCCCTTTTTCTCTGGCTTCCTTTACTGCGTGTAGCGCTGACCTAGCTACCGAACCATAAGCGATAATAGTGACCACGGAATCGTCAGCCTGGTACGAATCGAACCATTGAAGGAGGTGGAAATCTTTGGAAATCTTGCTGAAAAGACGGTCGATGAGGGTTCCCACTTCATCACTACGTGTCGTTGGGTAACCCCGTATATCGTGGGCTAAACCCGTTACATGATAACGGTATCCCTCACCGAAGGCAGGCATGGGAGGTACGCCTGTCTGTCTATCATCGTAGGGCGTGTACCACTCCGGAGGAACGTTAGGTTTACGTCTCTCCTCAACAACTAGCTCGTCGCTTGGTGGAAGAATAACGCTTTCCCGCGTATGAGCGGTTACCTCGTCCGTCAGTAATATCACCGGAATGCGATACCTTTCTGAAAGGTTGAAAGCTTTTATGGTAAGGTCAAAGAACTCGTATGTTGACGAAGGACAGAGGACGATTATTGGGTGGTCGCCATGGGCTCCCCAGCGTGCCTGCATAACATCGCCCTGGGCCGGTAGAGTAGGCAGCCCAGTGCTAGGACCGCCTCGCATCACATCCACTATCACACAAGGAACCTCTGCCATACAGGCGAAGCTTATATGCTCCTGCATCAAGGAGAACCCCGGGCTACTGGTAGCAGTCATGCTCTTGAGTCCAGTTAGTGAGGCTCCAATTACTGCTCCTAAACTAGCGATCTCGTCTTCCATCTGGATGAAGACGCCGCCCGCTTTGGGAAGCTGCCGGGACATTTGCTCCATGATTTCAGTAGCTGGCGTAATTGGGTAGCCGGCATAGAAACGGCAACCGGCTATAAGTGCTCCACGAACACAGGCCTCGCTACCCTGAAGTAGAATGCGGTCACTCTTTCTGGTTCTTTTCATCTCCTGACACTATGATGGCAAAATCGGGGCATCTTATGTCGCACCAGTCACATCCTTTGCACTTTTCTGGGGCTCTGACAAAGGGATAGCCTTCCTCGTTAATGTCTAACACGCCAAGTGGGCAGAATGCCACACAGATACCACATTTCTTACACCAATCTTTATAAATTTCCACTCGGTTCTTCATTATTTCTATACCCAAGGTGCTTGCATCAAGAAATGGTGCCCAAGCAGGTAATCTTTACCATACATTTTCCTTCGGGAAATCCATTTGCTCGACAAAATACTCGTTAAAATCATGACGAAAAGAGAGTTCAATGTGCTCGATGAAATCGATGAGGTCTCGGGCATCAGATCAATCGCCATAGTCTCAGTTGTACACTTAACCAGCATTAATAGCGTAAATGATTGGGCCTATGATGTCAATGACTACTACAAGTATATGTGGGGAATATCTGTCGCCCACCGTGTTAGCGACAAGTAATTGTTACTTTTGTAGTATAGATTGTGTCCAATTAGACCGTCGTGCTTCAAATCTTACGTTGAAATTGGCAAGTATTTGCAACTGCTTACTTCTTGGGTAGTCTGTCTGACAATGAAAAAAACCGCCGATATATCGACAGATTCTGAAGCCATGTGGAGCGGGAGACGGGACTCGAACCCGCGACACCCTGCTTGGAAGGAATATTACTCTAAACGGTGTGGCATAAACATACATAAGGCAAGCGAAAGTTGTCCAGTTATCATCTGGAAAAAGCACGGATGTTGTTGGGATAGCAACCCGTCCCAAACATTTTAACGTCAAAATAACGTCAATTTTTCAGGTATATCTTGGAGTTCTACGGGGCACCGGTTTCTTGGGGACAAGAGTCTTAGTAAGCTTTTTAAGGGCTACGGTGCTGCCTCGATCAGATTCCATTTGGCGAGCTCGACCTCAAGGCCCACGGCGACCACGGTGCCATCGGACTTAAGCCCTATCGTCCGTTTATAGCGTGCGGAGATGATAGGGTTGACCCCAAAGTTGGTGGTGATAGAGTAGTTGCCACTCATGGTGATGGTGGTTGAGGCAGCATATACATCGGCGATGGTGCATACATCGCCGATCCAGTTGACAAATCAAAATTTGAGCATCATAATGTATATGCAATAATGCGCATATAAGGAGTTCTTCTATGAGGGAGACTATTAAAGCCTTCAAAGCTCTTTCTGATGAGACCAGGTTAAGAATACTCAATATCTTACTAGAGAGGGAGTGTTGCGTCTGTGAAGTAATGCAGGCATTGGACATCTCGCAGACTAGAGCGTCACGTAATTTGGCTGCGCTTTACGAGGCCGGTTTCCTTAAACTGCGAAGGGATGGACTTTGGTCACTCTATTCCATCAATAGGGATGACATGAATGAATACTTAGCCGATTTGGTACAGGCAGTAACTAAGGCACTGGAAGGGAACAAGGCGCTTGAGCAGGATCGAGAGCGTTTGAGGAAAGCTGTGCGGGTGGGCCCCGGTTGTGCTGAAAAGATGCGTGGAAAAAAGACCATCGCATGATTTTTTTTGCGTATTTATATGCGTTGA